>JBEQUD010000494.1:0-3938 GCA_040349235.1 Acidobacteriota bacterium | reverse complement strand
GCTGTCACCGCGCCAGCGGATCCGGGCGCACCTGGAAGTGGACGACCTGGCTGGTGTTTCCCTTCCCGCCTTCGATGTGCCAGACGACGCGCTCGTTGTTGCCCGCCCAGATGCCGCGGCCCTTCCATCCGGCATTGGGGTCGTCGATGCGTCCGCCCATGGACCGCGTGTAGAAATCCATCGGGTACGGCACGCGCATGGTGACGAACGTCTTCTGGTCGGGCAGAAACGCAATCAGCGAGTCAGACCCCGTGCCGTCGATGACCGGCACGTCCTTCCCCAGGCCCAGCGTGTTCTGGCGGTCCACCCAGCTCAGATAGAAGTAGTCGGATCGCACGTCCGTGCCCTTGAAGGTCGGGCCCGGCACTGGGTAGAGCGTCCAGCCCTCGGGGCAGTGCTGACCGGTGGCCGTCGGGCCGCGCAGCACTTTGCACTTGCTGCGGTCGAAGCTCGCGAGGTGCGCGCTGCCGCCGAGCGAGACCCACGCGATGCCCTTGCTGTCGATTTCGACGCCCTGCGTCGTGTAGCCCTCCACCCCAGGCGCCTTGGGGTTGTTGAACGGTGGCTCGTAGACCTCGGCCAGGCACGTCGCCGGAGGGTTCGCGCCAGCCGTGTAGCGGATGATCCGTCCGGGGACCGCGGCCTTCGGGCCCGCGTTCACGCCGCCCACGGACCAGAAGCTGCCGTCAATCGGGTTGAGCCCCACGCCGTACGGCAGGCCCCCGCTCAGCATGCGATCGAGCGCCGGATCGGCCGGCTCGCCCGGCCGCGTATACGCGCCGATCTTGCCGTCGCCGTTGTAGTCGATGATGCCGGGGCACCAGCCCATCGCCTTCTCCGTGTCGTGCGTCTCGTCCCACACGCGCGTCTTGAACCAGGAGAACCCGCCGCTCGACAACCCGAGCGGCATGAACAGGGTTTCGTCCTTGTCGTTCCAGAACTCTTTGTGGCTGGCCCCGCCGGCGCACCACGCAATGGGCGTGTGCTGGCCCGTCTTCGGGTCGTACACGATGAGCCCGCCGCCGCCGCGCAGCGGGAAGTTCTTCACGAAGGGATTGGTGGAGTCGGCCTTACTGCACTCGGGCATCGGGTCTGCCTGGACCGCCGCCGAATACCAGACGCGGCCCTTCGAATCGATGTGCGGTCCGCTCGAGGACACCGGATCCTTCCACACGATCTCGTCGCCCCAGTACGGCGACGGCGCCTCGTTATAGGGCCACGACCAGGGCAGCAGGCGGCTTCTGTCTTCGGGGTGCGTCATGGGCGCCGGCACGTTGCCCTTCGTGAACTTGACCGGATCGACCCACTCCAGCGTGCTCGCCGAGAGGTCCGCACCGTAGATCGGTCCGTTGGCGTTCACCGTCGGGTTCCACACGTTCGAGGACGCGACGTCGTGGATGAACGCCCGGTCGGAGGCGAAGTCCCACATCGTGAGCACGACGTTGCGCTCGAGCCCCTGCGGACGCGGCGGCACCGGCGGCACCTCGCCGGCGGCGATCCGATCCGTCCAATCCCCGAACATCGCCAGGCCGCGCTCGTGGCCAAAGCGCGCGTCCACCGATGCCAGCATCTCGCCGCCCGCCTGCCCCGACTTGAGCATGCGCTCCCATGCCTTCGAGCTGTCGGAGAACTTGCCGAGGCTGGCTGGCACTTCGCGCGTCGCCTGATTGCCCATCTGGTGGCAGTCTTCGCACATGCGCTTGATGTTGAAGACGAATTCCGCCTGGTTCGACACCACCTGGCCGTTCTTCGCGTCCTCGAGGCTGAAGCCGGGGATGGTGCTGCGGCCCGGGTTCTTCGAGCAGTCCACCGCACCGCCGCGGCAATCGACGAACCGCTCCGCGCGGTCCGCAGCAGGTGGCGGCGGAATCTTCATGGGGAACGCGTTCTTCGGCGGGATCTGCAGGAGCGAATACCAGTAGTTGGGCGGGTAGTAGTGGGCGGCGGCCTTTGCATCGGGCGCGACGACGGCCTTGAGCGCGAGAGACGTCCCGGGCGCGGCGTTGACGGGCGCCGAATCGACGAGCCCATAGCCTCGCACCCACACCTTGTACGTGGCCTTCGGGAGTTCCGGGAGCAGGTAGCGCCCCACGTTGTCGGTCACCACGATCTTGCGGAACTTGGTCCCGAGCTCCGTGGTCTCCGCGATGACCCACACGCCGGCTTCAGGCCCTTTCGCGCTCGTCACGACGCCGCCGATGTTGTCGGGGCCCACCACCACGCCGCCCGCTTGCGCCCGCGCCGCGCTCGCGCGCAACCCGACGACGGCACCCGTGCAGGCCAGCGCCGCACCGAGCAGGCAGACGGCGACGACGCGACGCGCATGCCCGGCAGACCGTGAACTCGTGCGTCCCATGCTCTGGTCACTCCTGTGTGGAATCCGCGACTAGGTGTCGGCTAGGTGGCGGAATGCGACGGCCGTGTCGGCGATCCAGCCCGGCGAGGAACACGCAGCACTCCGCAGGGGCGTTCCGCGCGCGGACGATACGCCCGGGCCCCGGTCGTGTCAAGTGTAACGCGTACAGGCGCGCCCGCCTGGCCCCAGGATCGGTGGTAGCATCGTGGCGAATCAGGGAGAGGAGCCCACGATGGCACGGCACGACGGCAAATTAACGGCAGCGGCGATCGGTGCCGCGGTGGTATTGGCAGCGGTAGTGGCTGGCGCGCAGGTGAAAGACACCGTACCGGCCAGCGGCGGCCCGATCACCGTAATTCCGATCAATCACGCAACGGTCGAGTTCCAGCACGCCGGCAAGACCATCCTGGTCGATCCGACGCCCCAGGGCCACTACACCGGCCTGCCGGATGCAGACCTCATCCTCATCACGGACATCCACGGCGACCACATGGACCCCGCGACCGTGGCCATGCTCAAGCGCGCGGGCACGACCCTTGTCGTGCCGCAGGCCGTTGCCGACAAGGTGCCCGGCACGGTGCTGAAGAACGGCGAGAAGAAGACCCTGGCCGGCGTCGAGATCGAGGCCGTCCCGATGTACAACCTCCAGCGCGGGCCGGCGGCCGGGCAACTATTCCACGACAAGGGCCGCGGCAATGGCTACGTCCTCACGCTCGGCGGCACGCGCGTCTATCTCGCCGGCGACACCGAGTGCACCCCGGAGATGAAGGCGCTCAAGAATATCGATGTTGCGTTCGTGCCGATGAACCTGCCGTACACGATGACCCCCTCGGAAGCGGCGGCCTGCGTGAAGGCGTTTGCGCCGAAGGTCGTCTATCCCTACCACTATCGTGGCCAGAACCTGCAGGAGTTCAGCGACGCGCTGAAGGGCACGCCGGGGGTCGAGGTGCGCGTGCGCGATTGGTACGCGCCGCCGGCGGCCAAGTAGCGACGCGTGCCGCACAGGGCGGCCGCCATCTCCGAGGGACGTCTCCATGAACGACGCACAGATCCAGGCCGCACAGATCCAGGCCAAAGCGACGATTGCCGCTGCCCTGCTGCAGAGTCGGGCAATCGATGTCGAGGCGCTTGGCTCGCCGAACAAGGACATCAGCAACCACAAACTGATCCACTTGCGCGAGCTGACCGAGCGCGTCTACGCGGCGCTCGCGACGGAGCCGCCGGCGTAGCAGCGCTACGCCAGGATGTCCTTGACGACGTTGCCGGCGACGTCGGTGAGCCTGAAGTCGCGGCCCGCATAGCGGTACGTCAGCTTCTCGTGGTTGATGCCGAGCGTGTGCAGGATGGTGGCGTGCAGGTCGTGGATGTCCATGCGGTTCTCCACGGCCTTGAAGCCGAACTCGTCCGTGGCGCCGTAGGTCATGCCGCCCTTGACGCCGCCCCCGGCGAGAAACACGGTGAACCCGTAGGGATCGTGGTCGCGCCCGTCGCCGCTCTCTGACACCGGCGTCCGCCCGAACTCGCCGCCCCACACCACGAGCGTCTCGTCCAGGAGCCCGCGCCGCTTCAGGTCGCGAATCAG
>JBEQUD010000483.1:0-3276 GCA_040349235.1 Acidobacteriota bacterium | reverse complement strand
GGTCACGTCCGTCCACGTCGATCTCGTACCTGCGAGTATAGGGACCGTTTCGGAGGCCCCATGTGCCGAATAGCACAGCGGCCGCCCAGCGTGTTGCAGACAGCATGGGACGGCGTGCATAGTGGAACGATGAACGAAGGACGGACGCACTTCGACACGTTTGTCCAGCGGAAGACCGCCCAGGCGGTCCGCGCGTCCCTGCACGCGCTGGTGACGGAGTTCGACCACGCGGCCGGCACGCTGCCGGCTGTCGGCAACGAGTGGTCCCGGCATCTCTTCGGCGGCGGTTTCTACGCGTCGCCGTCTCCAGATCGCGCGCGTCCGAGTTGCGGATTGGTCTTCGTCCAGTCACTCGACGGCAATACAGGCGCCGACGATCCGTTCACTCTCGGGGGAGGCACCATCGACAAGCACGTCATCTACGAAGGACTGTCGCAGGTCGGCGCGGATGCGGTGCTGTGCGGCGCGGACACGATGCGCGGCGCGGACATCGTGTTCGGGGTCTGGCATCCACAACTCGTCCGTCTGCGCGAGGCGCTCGGCAAGCCGCGGTACCCCGTTCAAATCGTGGCCACCCTCCGCGGTATGGATCTCGACACATCGCTGCTCTTCAATGTGCCCGACGTGCAGGTCCTCGTCCTGACGGTGCCAGACGGCGCGCACGCGATGCGCGAAGGGCTCGCGCGACGTCCGTGGGTGCGCCCGCTCGTCATGCAGCCTCCTGGAGACCTGCCTGCGGCGTTCGCGGAAATCCGCGCGCAGGGGATCGAGCGCATCTGTGCCGTCGGGGGCCGGCACCTCGCCAGCCAACTCATCGATGCAGGCCTGGTGCAGGACGTCTACCTCACGACGTCTGCGCGACCAGGTGGGGAGCCCGGCACGCCGATGTATCCCCGGCCGCTCAACGCCCACCGCCTGGTCCGCAAGCACGGAACCGGGCCCGACGCCGGCGTGCAGTTCGAGCACCTCCAGCTCCGCTGAGCGGTTGGCGGGGTGTGCGAAATCGAACAGACAGCGCGGTGAGCCCCTGAGACGATTCCCCAACTGTGGGCGGAGTCGAGAGGGGAGTGGGGATGGACCGTCAGTTACACCCTGATGGCGAACCGGCTGCCGGGCCGGTCCTGTTGTGCTGTCCGCGCTGTGGCTATCTGGGGCTGGTGCGGTCCCGGGAGCGCTGGTGGGACATCGCGTTCAGGGCCGTGTCGGACCGACGGCCCTTCCGGTGCTTCTCGTGCCGCTCGCGGCGGTGGCGACGCCTGGGCGACGTGTCGCTGGCCGCCGGCGGCTACGGACGGACTCCGCGACCATAAGAGAGAAGCAGTCTGTGCTGTTCAGAACAGGTGGCATCCCCCTCCTGGCCATACCCTAGCAGGCACGGGGCGCTTGCGCCCCGTCGGGCCCGGTGGATTGGTCGCGACGACGCTTCCACCGGTCCTGTGATGGCGGCCGCGACGCGCGGGGGAGACGCACCATGGCAGGACACGCAGCAGTACTGGTTGACACACCAACCACCCCGGAGACATCGGCACACGGCAGCGCCGTGGCCGTGTTCGACACGCACGGCGACGCCGAACAGGCCGTTCGCACGCTGGCGGCCTCGGGCTTCGATATGCAGACGCTCTCCATCGTGGGCAGGGACTACGCCAGCGAAGAAGGTGTGGTGGGGTTCTACAACGCCGGTGACCGCATCCAGGCCTGGGGCAGGACGGGGGCGTTCTGGGGCGGGCTCTGGGGGATGCTCTTTGGTTCGGCCCTGTTCGTGATTCCGGGTATCGGGCCGCTTTTTGCCGCAGGGCCGCTCGTGGCCTGGATCGTGGCAGGGCTGGAAGGGGCGGTGGTCGTCGGCGGGATGAGCGCGCTCGGTGCCGGGCTCTACAGCATCGGGATTCCCAAGGACAGCGTCCTCTCGTACGAGACGCAGATCAAAGCGGGCAAGTTCGTCGTGATCGCGCACGGGACACGCGCCGACATGGAGAAGGCGCGGACGACCCTCGCAGGGGCCACGCACTTCGACGGGAAGACGCAGAGCTGCTGCGCGTAGCGTTGCATTGAAAGTCCTCGGGGTGCGTGGACGCCGTTCAGGCGCGCACGCGGGTGGGTGCGGGATCGCCCCTGGCGATCGAGAGGTGGCTATGAAGACAGACACGCAGCTGAAGAACGACGTCGTGGAAGAACTGCGCTGGGAACCGTCGGTGACGGCCGGCGACATCAGCGTGACCGTGCAGCACGGGATCGTCACCTTGAGCGGCTCGGTGCCCACCTATGCCGAGAAGATGGCGGCGGAGCGGGCGACGCAGCGGGTCGAGGGGGTGACGGGCATCGCCGAGGAACTCGAGGTCAACCTGTCCGGGGTGCACAAGCGCACGGACGCCGAGATCGCGGAGTCCGTCGTGAACGCACTGCAGTGGCACGTCTGGGTGCCGAGTACGGTCCAGGCGACGGTCGATAAAGGCTGGGTGTCGCTGACCGGCAACGTCAGGTGGGCCTTCGAACGCAAGGCCGCCGAGGAGGCCGCACGCTACCTGCTGGGGGTCAAGGGTGTCTCGAACCACATCACCCTGAAGCCGAGCGTCGAGGCGAACGCGGTCAAGGACGCGATCGAAAAAGCCCTCGTGCGCGACGCGGAGATCGACGCCCAGCACATCAAGGTGTCGGCGAGCGGCGGGACGGTGACGTTGACTGGCACGATCCAATCGTGGAACGAACGCCGGGGGGCTGGGTGGGCTGCCTGGAGCGCGCCCGGCGTGACAGACGTCCACAACGACCTGACCGTCGCGTCCTGATCGCGGCAACCTGGGGACGCCAGCCGGCGCGGGCCGGCTGGCTCGTCTCCCACCGAACACGGCAACATCCACGTGCGCGGCCGAGAAGCAGGAGGGCACCATCGAAACCTACGGCGACGACCACGTGCCGCAGCCCCGCGACTGGCCGTGGAGCCTTGGGGGCGCGGTATGACCGTGGACTGGATTGCCGATCTGGAGTCCACCGTGCGTGCGCTGCTCGTGCCCGCGAAGGGCATTCTGGCGGCGGACGAAAGCCTGCCGACCATCGAGCGCCGATTCAGCGCGCTCGGCATACCCTCCACCGAGGAGACGCGCCGCGCCTATCGCGCCATGCTGTTCACCACCCCGGGGCTCTGCGCCCACATCAGCGGGGCGATTCTGTTCGACGAAACCCTCCATCAGCGCACGGCAGACGGCGTCCCACTGCTGGACGTGCTCACGAACGCGGGCATTGTCCCCGGCATCACGGTGGACACGGGGCTCGTGGCGCTCG
>JBEQUD010000479.1:0-9578 GCA_040349235.1 Acidobacteriota bacterium | reverse complement strand
GCCGGCCACTGCGGCTTGCAGCATCTGCGGCACGTCGGTGAAGGGGAGGCTGGTCGCGGGGTCGCCAACCTTCTTCATGTATTCGAGGTGGCCGTGCGCGTGGCCCGTTTCGCCCTCGGCCGTGTCGCGGAAGAGGCCCGCGATTTCGGGGTAGCCTTCGATATCCGCCTGCTTGGCGAAGTAGAGATACCGGCGGTTCGCCTGGGACTCGCCTGCGAACGCGTACTTGAGGTTGTCGTGCGTCTTGGACTGCTTCAACTCGGCCATGGTGCTGTGTCCTCCAGAGAAAAGACGGGCATGAGACAGGAACGAGAGCTTATCCTAGTTAAGAATAGTTATCAAATAGGGTATACTCCTGGCATGATGGGCAAGGACATGTCCGACCGGCTGGCCCAGCTCCACGGGCGCGCCGCGGCGAGCGGGCTGCGGATGACGCCGCAGCGGCTCGTCCTGCTACGCGCGCTCAGTCAGACGCGCACGCACCCAACGGCGGACGAGCTGTTCAGGCAGGTGCAGCGGCAGCTGCCCAACGTCTCGCAGGCGACCGTCTACCGGAACCTCCAGGAACTGGTGCGGGCGCACCTCATCGCCACCCTCGAACGGGCCGGGAGCGCCGTTCGCTACGACGCAAACCCCGACGACCATCACCATTTCGTCTGCCGGTCGTGTGGTGGGGTCAGCGACATCTACCTGAAGGACGTCGCGTACGCGGTGGATGCGTCGCGCTCGGCGGCGGCACCCTCCAGCATCGAGCGCGCCGAGCTGCAGCTGCACGGTGTCTGTTCGACTTGCGCGGTCCGACGGGGCCCCGCCGCCGGGCGGCGCCGGTCCTGACCGGGCCGTCCCTGCGCCGGTGATGGGCGGTGATGCGGCCGTACATTGCCACGGGCGCGGCGGTTGGTGTTGGGCCGACGGCCTCGATCGCGTCGGCCCGCTGCCGCCCGGGTGATTGTGGTGTGCCGCGGCGTTAACGATGGAACCGCGCGACGAGCACCGCCTTGCCGAGCACGTGGCCTTCCATGGCGTTGAACACGGCCGTCCGCGTCTCGCCCGCCTGCTGGGGCGTGCCGGCCGGCACCTCCAGCTTCGTGTCGAGGGCGAAGAGTTCGAACGTGTAGTGGTGATACGGTCCGGGGGGCGCGCCAGGCCCCATGTATCCGCTGCTGCGCAGGCTGACCTGGCGGCTCCCGTCGGGCCGGTCACCCGCCGGCACCCCTTCTGGGAGGCCCGTGGCCGTGCCCGGGATGTTCCAGATCAGCCAGTGGGTGATGTCCATCTTCCCGCCCTTGTTCAGCGCGGCTTCCGGGTCGTGCATGAGCAGCACGAAAGTCTGGGTGCCGGGCGGGACCTGCGACCAGTTGAGCGCGGGCGACGGCGCCGTGGGGCTGGCTGCCTGCGTGTACTTCTCCGCGATGACGCCGCCGTCTGTCTCTCCTCGAACGTCTTGGAATAGGCTGCTAGTCGGTCCGCACAATCCGGTTCCGAGCGCCCGATTCTACCGGAGAGTGCGCGCGGACGTATGCCTCGAGCGCATCGATATCGAGCCCGGTATCCACGTGGTCACGCCCTTCGGTGAAGACCGTGAACCCGTCGCCGCCCGCTGCGAGAAAATCGACGACCGCGACGCGCACGGCCGCCGTGGGCGCGACGGGCCGGCCGTCGAGGGTGACCGACTCCGGTTCGACATGCTGGCCGGCGGGTGCGCGCAGACGGTAGCGGTACGAGAAGCCGCGCGATACCTGGAGGATGCCTTGGGTGCCCTCGACTCGCGTGCTGAACTGCTGTTCGAGGACGCGCCTGATGGCCTCGCCCGTCAGCGTCAAGACCGACAACCGGTTGCTGAACGGCTGCACGGCGAACAACTGTCCATACGTGACGGTGCCGGGGTGGGCGCCGCCGGCGTGGCCGCTCAGGATGTCGGTGCGGATGCCGCCCTGGTTCATGAAGGCGACCATCGCCCCACCGCTGCCTGGCGCGCTCGTGGCGGCCAGTTGCGCGTCGGCGATGACGTCCCCGAGTGCGGACTCGCCGGCGCGGTTACTGGCCCGCAGGATGTCGCGGGCGACCGAGCCGACGACCCGGTTGGCGAGCGGGGCCGAGCGCGCGCCGTAGTCCGCGATGAGGGCCACCTGCGCGGCGTCGGGCACGACGTCCCGCGTGACGATCTCGTTGCGGGCCGCCACGGACTGGATGGTGTCCGCGGCCGGGTCGATGGTGAGCTGCACGCGCGTGATGCCGCGGCCGTACGAGCCGGCGCTCGTCAGCGTCCGCCCGCCAAACGTGCAGTTGTAGAAGCGGTGCGTGTGGCCGCTGATGACCACCTTGATGTCGGGTGACAACCGCCCGAGCACGGGGACGATGCCGCCCCGGAGATTGGCGCAGCCGTTCGGATCGTCGCCACCCGCCTGCTCGCCGCCCTGGTGGACGAGCAGCACGATCGCGTGGACGCCCCGCGCCGTCAGCGCGGCCGCCGCGGCGTTGGCCGCGTTCGCTTCGTCGAGAAACGCCAGCTCGCGCACGCCAGTGGGCGAGACGATGCGGGCCGTGCCCGCCAGGGTCTCGCCGATGAAACCGATGTTCACCCCGCCCACGTTGCGCACGGCGGTGGCGGGGAACAGTGTCTCCACGGGCGCGGTGCCGGTGCGAACGACGTTCGCGGCCAGATACTGGAACCGTGCCTTGGCCTGCAGCTCGAGCAGCGCACGCGCCCCCTTGTCGAACTCGTGGTTGCCGACCGATGCGACGGCGAGCCCCATCGCGTCCATGGACTCGATGGTTGGCTGGTCGTGGAAGAGCGCGGAGATGAGCGGTGAGGCCCCCACCAGGTCTCCCGCCGCGACGACGAGCGAATGGGGCTGGTCGGCCACGGCCCGTTTGAGATGCGCGGCCAGGTAGGCGGCGCCACCCGCGGGGCTCGCCCCGACGCGTCCAGCGGCGCCGGCGGGCGGCTCGAGCGCGCCATGGAAATCGTTGATGGCCAGGAGTTGCACCGACACCGTGGACGCGTCGCCCTGCCGACGTTGGCCCAAAGGCGCGGCCGCCAGCGTCGCGAGGACGATCGAAAGGCAGACGAGTCGTGTGTGCAGCGCTCCCATCACCACAGGTGACAACCTTGCCATATGATCGGACGCCAGGTGGAACCTCGATGAGAAAATTTCTTGCAACAACGACCCTGGTCCTCGCGGCTGTCGCCTTCGTCGCGGCAGACGAGGGCATGTGGCGCGCCGACCAGCTGCCGACCCGCGCCATCCGCGCACGCCACGGCGTGTCGATCGACGCGGCCGAACTCGCGCGGCTCCAGCATGCCCCGGTGCGGCTGCTGAGCGGGGGCGGCGCGGGCACGGGGACGTTTGCGTCGGCGAATGGCCTCATCCTGACCAATCACCACGTCGCGCTCGATTGCATCCGCACCTCCACGCTCGCCGAACAGGCCGGCCAGCGCGCGGACAACCTGATCGAGCAGGGCTTTACGGCGGCATCACCGGCCGCGGAGCTGCCGTGCGTGCGGTTTCGGGCGCAGGTCGAACGGGAGTCGCGTGACGTGACGGCCGACATGGACGCGGCCGCCTCCCGCGCACCGGACACCCAGGGCCGCGTGCGCGCGAGGCAGGCGACCCGCTCCGCCCTCGAGCAGGATTGCCAGCGCGAACGCGGAGCGAACTTCACCTGCAGCGTCGTGGACTTCAACAGCGGCGCCCGGGTGCTGCTCATCGTCTACGAGGAGTTCAAGGACATCCGGCTGGTCTACGCGCCCGAGAAGCAGATGGGGTACTTCGGCGGCGACGAGATGAATTTCCGCTTCCCGCGCTACGTGTCGGACATCTCCATCCTTCGCGCGTACCAGGGGACCGATGGTGCGCATACGGCGTTCGACGCCGCACATGTGCCCGTCCACCCGGACGTCTACCGCCACGTCACGCTCGAGGAGGTGAAGGACGGCGACTTTGCCGTCGTCGCCGGGTTTCCTGGCAATACGAACCGGTACCGGGAAAGCATCTCGGCAGCGTACAACCTTCAGAAGGGCATTCCGGCGCAAATCAACGACCTCGAACAGGAACTGGCGCTGCTTCGCAAGTACGCCGCGGCCGATCCGCAGGCGCAGGTGCTGCTACAGAGCCGCATCTTCGGCCTCGCGAACTCCCTGAAGTACGAACAGGATGTGCTGACGTCGCTCCGGGCGACGGATGTCGTCGGCGAACGCCAGCGTCGAGAGCGGGCTTTTCTGGCGTTCCTCGCTCGCCGTCCGGCCATGAAGGCGGAGTACGGCGACGTGATCGACGCCCAGGCCGCGGTCTACGCCTCGGACGTCGAGGCTTACATCGACGTCGATGCGGCGCTCGACTGGATCCAGAAGGCCAGCCTCGTCGGCTACGGCTCGGGGTTGTACGAGTTCGCGGTGGCGCGCGCACGGGCAACCGACGCGGAGCGCGACCCACAGTTCCAGGAGCGCAATTGGCCGATGCTCCGGCAGAGTCTGTTGGAGGACGAGCCGCTGGTGGCCGCACTCGAGGAAGACCTGCTGGCCGAAGGGCTGTCGCGCGCGCTGCGGCTGCCCGCCGCGCGGGCGATTCCGGCGGTCACCCGGCTGGCCGCGCGCGTGGCGGCGGCGGGCGGCCCGGCCGGCGACGCACGAGCGCTCGCCAGAGCGGTCCTGACCGGATCGTCCCTGTCGTCCGCGGCCGCTCGCCGGCCGCTGGTCGAGGCACCTGTTGCGGCGTTCGACGCGTCCACGGATCCGGTCCTGGTGTTCGCGCGGGATCTCGAGAGCTCCCTCGCCGACCGGCGCGCACGCGTCCGCGCGCTCAACGGCCGCATCCTCGACAACCGGTCGCGGTTTGCCCGTGGCCTGCAGGCCTGGCAGGGGACGACGATGTATCCGGACGCGAACCTGACGTTGCGCATCACCACCGGCAACGTCGCGCGCATCGTCCGGCCCTCGGGGCAGACGACGCCCTTCGCGACCCGGTTCGGCGATCTGTTCGCTCTGGCCGAGCGACGAGGCGGCACCGGCGACTTTGCGCTGCCGCCCAAACTGCTCGCCTGGCGGCAACGTGTCGGCGACGCGGTGTTCAAGGCGCAATACGCGAACCTGATCGTGGACTTCATCTCGACCAACGACATCACGGGCGGCAACTCCGGGAGCGCGACGCTGAATCGGCGCTTCGAGATCGTCGGGCTCATCTTCGACGGCAACGAGAGCGCCGTCGCCAGCGACTGGGTTTACAACCCCGTGGCCGGCCGCGCGCTCAGCACGAGCATCCGCTTCGCCCTGACGCTTGCCCGAGAAGTGCACGGCGCCGGGTGGATCGTGGACGAGCTCCTGGCCCCTGATCGGGTGAGGGCCCAGTGACCCGGATTGGAGGAGAAGATCTCCACTCGTACGCGCGTCCGGTCGAGGCGAGGGTGACGCACGTCGCACTCGACCTTGCGGCGGACTTCGAAGCCCGGCACCTCAGCGGCACGGCGCGACTGACGATTGCCAGCGAGGCGGGCGCCTCGCACGTCGTGCTCGACACGCGCGATCTCGATGTTCTCGGTGTCTCGGACGCCGCGGGAGGGGCGCTGGCCTACGCGCTCGGCGACCCGGACCCGATTCTCGGGCGGGCGCTCAATGTGCAGCTGCCGGCTGCGGGCGGCGACGTGATTGTTCGCTATCGCACGGATCCGAATGCGGCGGCGCTCCAGTGGCTCTCGCCAGCGCAAACGGCCGGCAAGGTGCACCCCTTTCTGTTCTCGCAGGGAGAAGCGATTCTGACCCGGACCTGGATTCCGACGCAGGACAGTCCGGGCATCCGGCAGACGTACGAGGCGCGCGTGGCCGTGCCGAGCGCGCTCTCGGCGGTGATGAGCGCCGAAGCGCTCACGCCCGAGGGCGTCGCCGAGGGCACCGCCGAGGGCGGGCACCGCCTCTTCAGCTTCCGTCTCGCGCAGCCCATTCCGCCGTATTTGATCGCGCTGGCCGTGGGGGATCTGGGGTTCGAGGCGACAGGGCCTCGCAGCGGCATTTACGCGGAGCCGAGCATGTTGGCCGCCGCGGCCTTCGAGTTCGCCAACCTCGAAGACATGATTGCGGCGGCAGAGGCCCTGCTCGGTCCCTACCGTTGGGGACGGTACGACGTGCTCGTGCTCCCGCCGTCGTTTCCGTTCGGCGGCATGGAAAACCCGCGACTCACGTTCGCGACGCCGACGGTCGTTGCCGGCGACCGGTCGCTCGTGTCGCTCGTGGCCCACGAACTCGCGCACTCGTGGTCCGGCAATCTCGTCACGAACGCCACCTGGCGCGACTTCTGGCTGAACGAGGGCGTGACCACCTACGTCGAGAGCCGCATCATGGAGGCGCTCTACGGCGCGGAGCGCGCCGGGATTCTGCGCGTCCTGGCGTGGCGGGAGCTCCACAACGAAATCCAGCGGCTCGGCGGCGCCTCGTCCCGCGACACCGTGCTGCACATCGACCTCGAGGGTCGCGACCCGGACGACGGCGCCACGCTGATTCCCTACGAGAAGGGGGCGGCGCTCTTCCGTGCGGTCGAGTCCGCGGTCGGCCGCCCCGCGTTCGACGCCTACCTGCGCTCGTATCTGGATCGCCATGCGTTCGAGTCGATCACGACCGCGACCTTTCTGGCCGATGTGCGCGCACATCTCGTGCGCGGCGACACCGCGCTCGAGTCCCTGCTGCAACTCGAGGCCTGGATCTATCGTCCAGGACTGCCCGACACCGCGGCGGTCCCTCGCTCGGCCGCGCTCGACCGCGTGGACGCCGAAGCCGCCGCGTTCGCGGCCGGCGCGGCGGCGTCCACCCTGAAGACGAGCGGGTGGATCACCCAGGAGTGGTTGCACTTTCTGGGCGCGCTGCCCGCGGCCCTGGACGCGGCTCGGATCGCCGACCTGGACCGGGCGTTCGGCTTCAGCGATCGGCGCAACAGTGAGGTCTCGTTCGCGTGGCTGCGGCTCGCCGTTCAGCATCGTTACCTGCCGGCGATGCCCGCCGTCGAACGCTTCCTGAACGCGCAGGGGCGGCGGCGTTTCGTGCGTCCCCTTTACGAAGACCTGCTGACAACCGACTGGGGGGCTGCCGAGGCGCGCCGCATCTATGCCCGCGCGCGCCCGCTCTATCATGCGGTCGTGACCTCGACGCTGGATCCCATGCTTCGCTGACTGGCGCCGCCGTAAGGGGGCAGAGAATCTTGGCCGTTGAATTTGAGTAATCAAAATAGTAAATTTGAATACTCATGATTCGAGCGGTTCTTTGCGCAATCCTGTGGACAGCGGTCAAGGTGTCTGCCCAGCAGGCCGACGGCCCGCTGTCACCGGCCACGCCCGAAGCCTCCCTGTTCGGCGACGTGCGAGATGCGTCCGGCCTCGTGCTGCCGGGCGCCACCGTCGGGCTGACGGCCGCGCGCGGCTCCGACACCGACCCCGATCGGTCCACCGTCACCGCGCCCGATGGCTCGTTTGAGTTCTCGCGCCTGCGGCCCGGCCCGTACCATCTCGTGGTGCAATTCCCTGGATTTACTCCGTCCGAGCAGGACATCCTCGTTGGGTCGCGTGCGTCGGAGCCCCTCCGGGTGGTGCTGGCGCTGTCGGGCCTCGAGGAGCACGTGTCGGTCGCCGCCTCGACGGCGCGCCCGTTGAACGCGGCGATGCAGACCAACGTGGACCGCCGCCTGATCGAGACGCTGGCTGCCCAGAGCGTCGGCACCGGCCTCAGCTCGGTCATCACCATGACGACTCCTGGCGTGGCAGCGGATTCGAACGGGGGCTTCCACCCGCTCGGCGAGCATGCCGAGACCTCGTTCATCGTGGACGGCCAGCCGATCACCGACCAGCAGAGCCGCGCGTTCTCCAATCAGCTGTCCCCGATCACGATTGCCTCCCTCGAGGCGGTGACCGGCGTGCCGGCCGCGGAGTTCGGCGACAAGACGAGCCTCGTGGTCGCCATCACCACGCGGTCCGGCCTGGACAATCCACACCGGTCGGGTGCGGCGTCGTTCGGCTACGGGTCGTTCGCGACCGGGACGGGGGCGCTCACGTATGGTGCGGGTGCGCCGCGGGCCGGGATCTTTCTGGCGATCGATGCCGCGAACAGCGGCCGGTTCCTGGATACGCCCGAGCACACACCGCTGCACGCCCACGGACGGTCGGTCAACCTCTTCGGCCGCCTCGATCGGCGTGTGTCGCCGGCCACCGCCGTGCAGCTCAATGCCGCGGTCGCGCGCGCCGTGTTCCAGGCGCCCAATACCTTCGATCAGGACGCAAACGGCCAGGACCAGCAACAGCGGCTGGGCACCGTCAATGTCGCCCCGTCGCTGCGGCGGACGGTCCGCGGGCGCGGCTTCGTCGAGACCAACGTCTGGTTTCGCCGCGACGTCGCGTACTACGATCCGAGCGCCGACCCACTGGACGACCGTCCGGCGACCTTGTCGCAGCGGCGGACCCTGACCAACGCCGGCGCGAAGGCGGCGTGGTCGTACGCGGCGCGGGGCCATGTAGCCAAGGTGGGCGTCCAGGAAACCACCACGTGGCTGACCGAGGCGTTTCGCACGGGCGTGACCGACGCGGCCTTCAACAGCCCGTGCGTCGAGGTCGGCGGGGATCCGGCCGCCGACCCGTCCCTGAGGGACCCGCGGCAGTGCGACGGTGCGGGGCTCGCCGTCAACAGCGGCTTCCTGCCTGCGCTCGTACCCTACGACGTGACGCGGGGTGGCGCGTTCTTCGACTTTCAGGCCGACGGGCGGATCGTCCAATGGGCGGCCTACGCGCAGGACCGCTGGCAGCTGCGGGGGCTTGGCGTCACGGCCGGCCTGCGGTTCGACGTGTACGACGGCCTCAGCCGCGCGACGGGCGTGCAGCCGCGGGTGGGGTTGGTGCATCGGCTCGGTCGCACAGGCACGGTGCTGCGCGCCGCCTACGGTCGCGTGTTCCTCACGCCGTACGCCGAGAATCTGGTGCTCGCGAGTTCGACGGGGAGCGGCGGCTTTGGTGGGGGACTGCTCGGCAGCGTCGGCGGTGCGCCGTTGACGCCCGGGCGCCGCCACCAGGTCGATGTGGGCGTCGGGCAGCGCTTGTGGAAGGGCATCCAGATCGACGCGGAGTATTTTCGGAAGATGACGGACGGCGCCTTCGACTTTGGCGTCGTCTTCAATACACCGCTCGCGTTTCCCGTCCAGTTCCGCGCGTCCACGCATCAGGGGATGCTCGTGCATGTCACGGCGCCGGAGTACCGCGGGTGGCGCGCCTACGCGACGCTGTCGCACACGCGTGCACGGCTGTTCGGCCCCGAGTTGGGCGGCCTGCGGTTCAGCGCGGACTACGCGCCGGTGGCGGCGCCCGATCACGACCAGCCCTTCCAGCAGACCACGCACCTCGACTACCGATCGACGGGCGCGCATGGGTGGTGGGGCGGGCTGACCTGGCGCTACGACAGCGGCCTCGTGGCGGTCGCGGTGCCGACGTACGCGGCGGCCCTACGGCTGACTGGGGACGAGCAGGCGGCCATGGGCTTGTTCTGCGGCGGCACGCCGGCGACGCGGGAGGCACCCCTACGCAGTTGCGTCGCGCCCACGTTCGGCGCGACCCGC
>JBEQUD010000463.1:0-3921 GCA_040349235.1 Acidobacteriota bacterium | reverse complement strand
CCGGGTCGTCCGCCGCGGGCACGATGCTGGCGAGCTGCAGGCGGCTGGCCAGCACGATCTGGTGACCAAGCGGCAGGTAGTGCCGTCCGTCGGCGGACATCGACGTGTAACGAAAACTGCCCCGCATCAGGCGCCCCGCCTGTTCGAGATGGACGGCAACCTGGTAGCCCCGCCGCGCGTCCAGGACGTTGCCTGCGGTCCCGTGCTGCGCGTCGAACAGCAGGACGTTCAGGGTGCCGCTCTGCTCACCGGTACGCGGGTCCAGCCCGAGCGCGATCAGGTTGTTGCGCAGTTTCAGGTCGGACAGCACGTCGCTCGCAATCGCACTGCTCTCGCGCTGGCTGGTGAAGGACAGGGCGAACGACGTGCGCGCGCTAACCGTGTACGTGCCCACGACGCTGGCGCCCGAGACGGTCGATTCGTACGCGGGCGTGATGGAGTACCACTGCCGGGCCTGGAGCCCCAGCGACACGTGCGGATCGAACACGTTCGGCTGCTTGAAATCCAGTTGCAGACCGCGATCGAGCGAGGACCATCGCGCGCGCACACCAGCCGTCCTCGCCCCACCGAGAAAGTTGACATGATGGTATTCGCCGTCCACCCGGCCGCGCTGCTCGGCGCCGTAGCCCACGCCAAAGTTCACCCGCTGATGCTTGCCTTCGACGACCGTGATCCGCGTGGGGATCTCCGTGGGCTGGTCGCCGAGCCCCATGGGCTCGACGTTGGCGAACTGGAAGAGCTCGAGCCCGTAGAGGCGGCGCTCGGTGTCCTGGATGCGGCTGCGCCGGTAGATCTCGCCCGGCGTAAACGTGACCGTGCGCCGCACGATGCTGTCGCTGACCGTCTTCGTGCCCTGGACGTCGATGGGGCCAAAGCGCGCCTGCTTGCCAGGCGCGGCGGCAAACGTGACAACGGCGTGCCGGCCGTCGGGCCCATCCACTTCGGTGACCGTGACGGTGGCGTACGGATAGCCGTGGTCACGCAGCGCGCCGAGCGCCACTTGCGACGTCCTCAGCACCTGCTGCCGGTCGCGCGGCCGCCCCGTCTTCAGGGGAACCGTCCGCTTCAGTACCTCGAGGCGATGCGCGGGCAGCACGTCGAACCCGGTGAAGTCGAGTTGGTCCACGAGCACTGGCTCGCCTTCTGTGATGGTCACGGTGACGTCAACCGCATCATGTGGGCGATTGAACTGCACATCGAAGCCCGTGACGTGGGCATCGGGGTACCCACGATCGGCATAAAACGTGCTGATACGCTTCAGGTCCTGCTCGAAACGCGCGCGGTCGAAATAGCGTGCGGTGCCCCACGGCAGCCTCGAGCTCTGACGCGTGGCGAGCACGGCCTCGAGGTCGCCGACGTCGATCGCCCGCACACCACGGAAATCCAGCGACCGGACGCGGATCGTCCCCTCGTCTTTGCAGCCAGTTCCGAGCGCCAGTGTCCCGATGAGCAACGCCAGCCCGGCCAGTCGAGGCACACGCGCAATCAGTCGCAAGGACACCCTTCCCATCATGTGTGAATAGCAGAGCCTCCCGGAGCAGCCCGAGCAAGAACCCGACCACGCCCTGACGACGAGCTCGATCGAGGTGGATCCGTCTTTGCTGTTCAGACCGTCATGTTGCGTCGGACACGGACAATAACAATCGCATCCCTTCTCGTGCTTGCCACCAGCGTATGCGCGCGCGCCCAGCGCGTAACGACGGCGCCCGAGCCGGTGAGGGTATCGCACGAAAGCCTCGGCTTGTCGTTGGCCGGATCGAGCGTGCTCGCGGAGCCCGAGCCGGACACAGCGACCCACCTCCTTTGGCTGGACGATCCGTCCACGACGCGGTGGCGCTCGCTCGCGGACATGGTCGATCGCCTGCCGCTCCATCAGCTCGAGGGATTGGTGGGGGCGCATCCCCGCCTGCGATGGTGCGCGGCGGTCGTCGGCGGCGGGCTCGTGGCGGTAGAGCAGATCCGCAGCGCCGGTCCGTCCTATCTGAGCACGGTTGGTGTCCAGGCGCTGCGAATCAGCCTGGGCCGCGTGTTCGCACCCGGTGGGTTCCACCTCGAGCCGTCCATCGGGGACGGCGGGTTCGCCGTGTCCTTCCGAAAGGTGACGTGATGAGCATGATGATCGTCGGATGGCTGCTCGCAGGACAGCTCGCGACGTCGCAGGTGCAACCGCCCGCGCCCCCCCCCGCTGCGCCGACCGTGGGCAGCCGGGATCCGGTCATGTCGGTCCCGCAGGCGCCGGCAGCGCAGCCCACGCCCGAGGATTACCTGCGCGTCGCCCAAGGGATTCTGGAGACCCTGCCGGCCAGCGGGGTCTCGCGAGAGGCGCACGACGCGGTGGCCAAGCTGCGCACCGCCTTCGAGGCGCTCGCGCGCACCTATGCCGCCACGCCGGATGCACCGATTGCCGCGCCGGGTGCGGTCTTGACGCCCCAGCAGGACTGGAAACTGCGCTTCGATGACGTCGAGCGCGCATTGACCGCGATCCTCGGCGGCGGCTCGTCGCTGAACGCCATGTCCCTCGAGGCCCTGGCGGCGTTTGACATCGGTGTCCCCAACCTCGATCCTGTGCTGCGCCGTCAGCTCGACATGCTCCGCGAGAACGTCGAGTTGTTCTACGTGACGGCCACCGCGCTCGGGCACGGCCACACCCTGCTGCCGGTGCCGGCGGGGCGATGAACGTCTTCCACTGCGATTGGTGCGACCACCTGGTGTTCTTCGAGAACACCCAGTGCGTGCAGTGCGGTCACGTCCTGGCCTACCTGCCTGATGTGGGGCGCATGGGGGCGCTCGACGACGCAGGTGACGGCTTCTGGGTACCGGCGCGGGCCGACCGCGACGGCTCCACCAGGTACCGGCTGTGTGCTAACTACACCGAGCAAAGCATCTGCAATTGGACCGTGCCTGATGGGGCCGGCGAGAACCCGCTGTGCACGGCGTGTCGTCTCACCAGCCAGATTCCTGACCTCAGCGCGCCGGGCAACCACCTGCGCTGGTACAGGCTCGAGGTCGCCAAGCGGCGGCTGCTCTATACCCTGATGCGGCTCGAGCTTCCCATCACGTCGCGCGAGGCATCCCCATCGAACGGATTGGCGTTCGAGTTCCTGGCCGACGTTGACGGCCCCGATCCCAAGCCGGTCCTCACGGGACACGCCGACGGCGTCATCACGATCAACGTGGCCGAGGCGGACGAACCGGAACGCGAGCGACGGCGTGTCGCGCTGCACGAGCCCTACCGGACGCTCCTCGGGCATTTTCGTCACGAGATCGGCCACTACTACTGGGACGTGCTCGTCAGGGACACCCGTGCCCTCGCACCGTTCAGACGTCTGTTCGGGGACGAGCAGGTCGATTATGCCGCGGCCCTCCGCACCCACTACACCCAGGGCGCCGCGCCCGACTGGCCGGATCGCTTTGTCAGCGCCTACGCCGCGTCGCACCCGTGGGAGGACTGGGCCGAGACATGGGCGCACTACCTGCACATCTGCGACAGCCTCGAAACGGCGGCGGCCTGCGGCATTTCGATCCGTCCCCCGCGTGGTGATGAGCCCGCGGCGAAGCGCATGCCGAGTGCGGCGGGCTCTCCCGCGGCTCGCTTCGATCAACTGATGGACAGCTGGTTCCCGCTGACTTACGTGCTCAACAACCTGAACCGCGGCCTCGGGTTACCAGACGGCTATCCGTTCGTTCTTACGCCGGTGGCCATCGACAAACTGCGGTTCGTGCACGACGTCATCGCAAACGCGCGGGTTGCACGAGCGGGTCACGCCCCGCCCATGCCGGCGGCTCAGGCCACCTGCATGGACGAGGGCGCGTCGCTCGCGGGGAACGAATCATCGAGCGCGTCGTCGAGTCGTGCGTCGACGTGAGCTTTCGACGGGTGACGGACCCGGTCGATGAAAGCGCCGAGGCCCGCGGCCCATC
>JBEQUD010000449.1:0-3428 GCA_040349235.1 Acidobacteriota bacterium | reverse complement strand
CGTCGTTGACGATCCGCTCGTCTTCCTCGCGCAGCCCGATTCGCTCATCGTGTCCGACGAGTTCGCGGCGAGGAATCACCTCGCGGTGAACAGCCGCCTGCCGCTCGGGACCGTCGAAGGCGAGAAGCCGTTCGTCGTCCGGGGGGTGATGAAGTCGTCCGGGCTGACGAGCGCGTTTGGCGGCAGCCTTGCCATCATGGACGTCTACGCGGCCCAGAAGATGTTCGGCCGCGGCCGATCGTTCGATCGCATCGACGTGGGCCTCGCGCCCGGACACTCGCTCGTCCAGGCGGAGGCCGAGTTGGCGGCGAGGCTCGGACCGGGCTTTCGCGTCGAGCCGCCCTCTGGCCGCGGGCAGCAGTTCGAGGCGATGCTCGCGGCCTATTCGATGATGGTGAACATCTCGAGCCTGTTCGCGCTGTTCATCGGCATGTTCATCATCTACAACTCGTTCGCGATTGCCGTCACCGAGCGTCGCACGGAAATCGGCATCCTCCGGGCCCTCGGGGCCACGCGCGGGCAGATCCTCTGGCTGTTCCTGGGGGAAAGCGCGGTCAGCGGCGTTTTGGGCTCGCTCTGCGGTCTGCTGTTCGGGTTGCTCATCGCCCGTGGTATCGCGGCGACCATCGGCGTGCTCATCAACGACGTCTACGGCGTGGCCCAGCACGCCGGGGACATTGCGACGAGCCCGATGCTGCTGGCTGCGGCCCTGGCCATTGGCATCGTGACCAGTATTGTCGCGGCGGCGATTCCAGCGCGCCAGGCCGCCAGGGTCGATCCCGTGCAGGCGCTGCAAAAGGGCAGCTTCCAGGTGATTTCCGCGGGGGAGAGCCGCGCCCGGGTCCTCGTGGCGCTGTCGATGGGCAGCGTGGCCGTCCTCTGTCTTGTGGCGCCAGCGCTCGGCCTTCGATCCGCTGGCCTTCTGCGCGCCGTCTTCTACGCCGGCTACGCGACGGCGATTGTCGCCGCGCTGCTCTTGAGCCCGCTGCTCTCGCTCGTGCTCTCGAGGGCCGCACGCCCCGTGCTGAAGTGGGTTCGGCCGGTGGAAGGGGCGCTCGCCGCGGACAGCTTGATCGGCGCGCCGCGGCGCACGTCCGCGAGCGTGGCGGCCCTCATGTTGTCGCTCGCGCTCGTCGTGGCATTCTCCGGCATGGCCCGCGCCAGCTACGATTCCATCATCGACTGGATGGAAACGGCGCTCAACCCGGACCTGTTCGTGATGCCGTCCCAGAGCGTTGTCGTGCGCACGATCCGGTTCCCCAAAACCATGGGGCCCGAGCTGGCCGCCATTTCTGGCGTGGACCGCGTGCAGATGGTCCGTGATGCGCGCATCGTCTTCCGCCAGACACCCGTGATGGTTGTTGCCGTGGAGATCGCGAGCGTCGCAGAGACCGCGCGCCGCGCCCCTGTCGCCGGCGACGCCGACACGATGTACCGGCGTGCCGCGGCGGGCGAGGGGCTCGTCGTGTCCGACAACTTCGCGCAACTCCAGCACCTGTCGCTCGGGGAGATGCTCGAGATTCCCGCACCCGAAGGCGTGATTCGCCTGCCTATTGTCGGCATCGTCGTGGACTACTCGGACCAGCAAGGCACGATCCTGATGGACCGGACGGTCTTCGAGCGCTACTGGCACGACGATTCCGTCAACGTCTTCCGCCTCTACCTGAAGCCTGGCATCTCCGTCTCGCGCGTGCGCCAGCAGATCCTCGAGCGCTATGCTGGCACGCGCCAGGTGTTCGTACTGACGAACACCGAGCTGAAGCGCTACATCCTGAAGGTGACGGACCAGTGGTTCGGCCTGACGTCGATTCAGATTGCCGTGGCCGTGCTGGTGGCGATTCTCGGCATCGTGAATACGTTGACCGTGTCCATTACCGACCGGCGCCGCGAGTTGGGCGTGTTGCGGGCCGTCGGGGCGCGCCGCGCGCAGATCCGCGGCACTGTCTGGATCGAGGCCCTCAGCATCGGGTGCATCGGTCTCGCCCTGGGCTTCGGGCTGGGGGCCATCAATCTCTACTACATCCTGCACGTCGTGCAGCACGACATCGCCGGGATGCGGCTCGCGTACGCGTTTCCGGCGGGCGCGGCCCTTGCGCTCGTCCCCACGATTCTCGGGGCCGCATTCATCGCGGCCATCTGGCCGGCCGAATCCGCCGTTCGGGGTTCGCTCGTCGAAGCGCTCGAGTACGAGTAGGCAGCGACTACGGTGTTCGAGCCCGTCCTGCTCCACGCGTATAACCCAGGCCCGCTGACGGGAAGCGGCAACCACACGTACCTGCTTGCTTCAGACGGCGAGGCTGTCTTGATCGATGCGGGAGTCGGCCACCCACAGCACCTATCGGACCTCGGCGACGCCCTGGCCGCGGTCCATGCCGGGCTCGACGCGGTGCTGGTGACGCACGGACACGCCGATCACGCGTCCGGGGCACCGGCCATTGCGAACGCGTATCCCACGGCCTCCTTCGCGAAATACGCGTCCTCGCACGATCTGCCGGACGGCCCACGGTGGACGCCGCTCGGCGACGGCGCCATCGTCCGCTTCGGGGACGAGGTGCTGATGGCCGTGCACACGCCCGGCCACGCACCGGATCACCTCGCCTTCTGGCACGAAGCCAGCCGCACGCTGTTCGCGGGCGACCTCGTCATCGCCGGCGGTAGCGTCCTCGTGCAGGCCAGCCGCGGCGGCAGCATGTCGGCCTACCTGCGGTCCCTTGCGCGCGTCCTCGACCTCGCCCCGCGGACCTTGTTGCCCGCGCACGGCCGGCGTGTCGAGGACCCCGAGGCCCTCGTGCGCGCCTACATCGTGCACCGGCGTTTGCGCGAGCAGCAGGTCGTCGATGCGCTGGCGGCCGGGCACCACACCGTGGAGGCCGTGACGGAATCCATCTATGATGGGTTGGATCCCCGGCTGATGCCCGCGGCACGGGAAACCGTGCGCGCGCACCTCGACAAGCTCGTCGAAGACGGCGTGGCCGTCGAGCAGGATGGATGGAGACAGGTGTGATGGACAAGGTCATCGATTTCATCAATGTGAACCGCGATCGGTATGTGGACGAGTTGAAGGCGCTGCTGGCGATTCCGAGCATCAGCGCGCTGCCCGAGCACTTCGGCGACGTGCGCCGTTGTGCGGACTGGTGCGCGGAGGAAATGGGCCGCATCGGCCTGCAGAACGTCCGGCTGGTCGAGACGCCAGGCAACCCGGTGGTCTACGGCGATTGGCTCGGTGCGCCCGGCGCGCCGACGATTCTGTTCTACGGCCACTACGACGTGCAGCCCGTGGACCCACTGGATCTCTGGGAGACGCCCCCCTTCGAGGCGACGGTGCGCGACGGCGAGATCTACGCGCGCGGCGCGGCGGACGACAAGGGCCAGGTGTTCATGCACTTCAAGGCGGTCGAAGCGCACCTGAAGCAGCACGGCCGCCTGCC
>JBEQUD010000413.1:0-3587 GCA_040349235.1 Acidobacteriota bacterium | reverse complement strand
GTAGATCTGCGGCTCGGCCTCGGCCGACAGGCGAATCGTCTTCGCGTAGCAGCCGCCTTCGAAATTGAACACGCCGCGATCGCTCCAGCCGTGCTCGTCGTCACCGATCAGCATCCGCTCGGGGTCGCTCGAGAGCGTGGTCTTGCCGGTTCCCGACAGGCCGAAGAACAACGCCACGTCGCCGGCCGCGCCGATGTTGGCCGAACAGTGCATGGACAGGACGTGCTTGAGCGGCAGGAGGTAGTTGAGGATGGTGAAGATCGATTTCTTCATCTCGCCGGCGTAGCTCGTGCCGGCAATCAGGACGAGGCGCTTGGCAAAATTCAGCGCGATGACGACGTCCGATCGCGTCCCGTGGCGCGCGGGATCGGCCTTGAAGCTCGGGGCGTCGATAATCGTGAAGTCGGGGGCCTGGGCGCGCTCGGCCTCCGGATCGTCGATGAACAAATTGCGGCAGAAGAGATTGTGCCAGGCGTATTCGTTGATGACGCGGACCGCGAGTCGGTGGGCGGGGTCGGCACCGGCGTAACAGTCGAGCACATAGAGCTCTTTGCCCGTGAGAGACTTCAGGAGGTCGCTGTGCAGGAGGTCGAATTGCGCCTCTTCCATTGGGCGGTTCACCTTGCCCCACCAGATGTTCGCTTCGCTCGACGGCTCGCGCACGACGAACTTGTCATTGGGCGAACGCCCGGTGTGCTGGCCGGTGCGGCACGTCAAGGGACCCGCTGAGGCAATGACCCCTTCCCCACGGCGTACGGCTTCCTCGTACAGCACCGCTGGGGACAGGTTCCATCGCACACGGCCGGCCTGGATCCCCTCGCGTTCGAGGCCTCGGCCCTGCTCAACCTCAGTACTCATCCAGGACTCCTAAGCTATGATGGCGCAGTAACATACACGGAAGCTGCAGATCGTACTGGCTGGCCTTCGTGAAGTCAACTCGCGAATAGCCGCCCCGCCCAGGCCTGCGCGGGCTAAAATTGGGTGTAAACACGGCCCTCGCCGTATCGTAATACTCCGATGAGTCCTGATTTGCGCGCCACCCGCGACGCTCTCGTTTCTCCGGCCGTTTCCCCCGCCGCACGCGTGGCCGTGTCGAACAGCGCCGTGTCGAACAGCGCCGTGTCGAGCCGTGCTGTGTCGAGCGATGCCTCGTCGGGTAGCGCCTCGCCGGGTAGCGCCTCGTCGGGTAGCGCCTCATCGGGTAGCGCCTCATCCCGTAGCACTGCCCGGTCCGGGGCGTCCGCGCGAGTGCGTCCGGCCTTGTCCGGCCTGTCCGAGGATTCGCAGCTTGCCGTGGAGATCCGCGGGCTGGTCGAACGCGCGGAAATGGACGAGGCGCGCGCGCGCTTCACAGAACTGGTCGCCCTCCACCAGCGGCGGGCGTCCAGAATCGCCTACCAGTATCTCCGCGACGCGTTCGACGCCGACGAGGCCGTCCAGGACGCCTTCGTCAAAGTGTTCGCGCACATCACGTCCTATCGGGAAACGTGGCCGTTCGACGTGTGGTTCACGCGGATCCTCATCAACGGCTGCCTCGACCGGCGCAAAGCCCGAGCGCGGCGGGCACGGTGGTTCGTGGCGGGCGATCTGACATCGGGCGACGAGGGTCGCGCGTCGGCGTCAGGACCGACGCTGCACGACCCGGAACAGCGCCTGCTGGCCCGCGAACGACGGGCGAAGATCGCCTCGGCCATCGATCGGCTGGATGGGCGCCAGCGCACGGTTTTCATGCTGTGCCATTACGGTGACTGCACCCCGCGCGAGGTCAGCGCGATGACCGGACTCAACGAATCGACCGTCCGCGTACATCTGTTCCGAGCGGCGCGCAAACTGCGCGGCCTGCTGGGAGGCAAGCCGTGATGGGACCCATCCGCCATCTTCGCGAGGACCGCCTGTTCGAGTGTTACACGAACGAACGGGCCGGCACCCTTCCCGATCCGCGAGCGGCGGAGCACCTCGCCGACTGCCCCGCCTGCGCGGCCCGATACGACGATCTGCGGTCCGTCATGGACGAACTGGCGGTCGAGGGCGCGGCTGACGCGGACGCGGTCTTCACCCCCGAGCGCCTTCGCTCCCAGCAACTGCAGGTCGCGCGGCGGATCGAACACGTGGGGCGGGCCGCACGGGTCATCACGTTCCCGGGGCCAGCCGGCGATCGCGTGCACGGCGCACGGGCGTCGCACGCGCCGTCGCCCTGGATGGCGGGTGCGGTGGCTGCGGGCCTGGCCATGGGTATCGGCCTCGGGATCACGTTCGAGTGGGAGCGCCATGGGCGCCTGTCGGCGAGGACCGCCGCGGCGCTCTACCAGCCCGCACCGGCGCCACCGGCCGCAGGCGCGACGGCCCTTTCGAACGCCACCGACGAATCGTTCCTGTCCGATCTCGACGTGGCGCTCGATCGGCCGCGCTTCCGGGGCGAACTCAGACGTTCGATGCCCTGACCCCGCATGTGCGGGAAGTCAGAGACAGCCGTTGATCGGCGCCTCCACCCCATGCCGTCCTTGATCTTCCGCAAGGGGCTCGACCTCCAGCGCGAGGTGTCGGGCGTGCTGGCCGCGAGCTATCACAGCGCCGTCATCGACCAGATCAAGGCGGAAGACTTCACGTTCCGCTCGGGCCGGCTGACCGTCCACCTCGCACGCGAGTTCGGGTTCTGCTACGGCGTGGATCGCGCTGTGGATTACGCCTATCAAACACGCAAGCGGTTTCCGGACCGCCCCGTCTACCTGACCGGCGAAATCATCCACAACCCGCACGTGAACGACGAGCTACGGGCGATGGGCATCCAGTTCCTGAGCGATGCCCCAGCGATGGCTGATGCGCTCGGCCCCAACGACGTGGTCATCCTGCCGGCCTTCGGCGTCACGGTCGCCATGCTGCAGCAGCTCGATCGCCGTGGCCCGACGTTGGTCGATACCACATGCGGGTCGGTCCTCAACGTCTGGAAGAACGTGCGCCGCTATACGGAAGGCGGCTTCACCTCCGTCATCCACGGCAAGGTGTGGCACGAGGAGACGCAGGCGACCGCGTCCCAGGCCGTCGGTTACGGCGGCCGGTATCTCGTCGTGTTCGACCGGGACGAGGCGGAAGTCGTGTGCGCGTTCATTCGCGAGGGCGGCGATGCCGGGGCGTTTCTCCGGCGGTTCGGGCGGGCGGCCTCCGAGGGGTTCGATCCGGCCCGCGATCTGCAGCGGATCGGGCTCGCGAACCAGACCACCATGCTCATGTCCGAGTCGCTGGCCATCGGCGACATGCTGAAGGCCGCGATGACGGACCGCTACGGAGAGACCAGCCTCACGGCGCATTTCCAGGCGTTCGACACCATTTGCAGCGCCACCCAGGACCGTCAGGACGCCGTCGTCGCCCTGCTCGAGGCGCGCCCCGTGGACCTGATGCTGGTCATCGGCGGCTACAACAGCAGCAACACCGCGAACCTGGCACGCATCTGCGCCGCGTCGCGCCCGACGTTCCATATCGCCGACCCCGGATGCCTGCTGTCCTCAGCATCCCTTCGCCACCGCCCGCTCGACCAGAAGCACGAGCCGACCACGGAGGGATGGCTCCCCGCTGTGGGCCCCGTGACCATC
>JBEQUD010000401.1:0-5817 GCA_040349235.1 Acidobacteriota bacterium | reverse complement strand
TCCGCCAGCGCCTTCTTCGTCGGCCCGACCGTTCGCTGCAGCAGGTCGTCCACGAGCTGCTCGAACTTCGCCCGCGTCAGCTTCATCTGCAGGTGCTTGGGCCCGGTCTGGTCGGCGGTGATGAAGGGGAGGTTGATGTCGGTCTCCATCACCGTGGAGAGTTCCATCTTGGCCTTCTCGCCGGCTTCCTTCAGCCGCTGCAGGGCCATGCGGTCCTTACCGAGATCGATGCCCTCGGACTTCTTGAACTCCGCGATGATCCATTCGATGATGCGCTGATCGAGGTTGTCCCCGCCCAGGTGCGTGTCGCCGTTGGTCGCCTTCACCTCGACGACGCCTTCGCCCACCTCCAGAATGGAAATGTCGAAGGTGCCGCCGCCGAAGTCGTACACCGCAATCGTCTCTTCTTTCTTCTTGTCGAGGCCGTAGGCCAGGGCCGCCGCGGTCGGCTCGTTGACGATACGGGCCACCTCGAGACCGGCGATGCGCCCGGCGTCCTTCGTGGCCTGCCGCTGGGCGTCATTGAAATAGGCCGGCACCGTGATGACCGCCTGCGTGACGGGCTCGCCCAGGTATTCCTCCGCGGCCTGCTTCAATTTCTGCAGGATCATCCCGGAAATCTCCGGCGGGGGGTATTCTTTGCCGCTCGCGTTCACGCGAGCATCGCCGTTCGACCCGCGGACGACCTGGTAGGGCACCATCCGCATCTCGTCGTTCACTTCGTCGAACTTCCGCCCCATGAAACGCTTGATGGAGAAGATCGTGTTCTCGGGGTTGGTGACCGCCTGCCGCTTGGCCACCTGGCCCACGAGCCGCTCTCCGGTCTTGGTGAACGCGACGACCGACGGCGTGATGCGGCTCCCTTCCGGGTTGGTGATGACGACGGGCTCGCCACCTTCCATGACCGCCACCACTGAGTTCGTCGTTCCGAGATCGATGCCGATGATTTTGCTCATTCAATTCCTCGTGCGGGCCCGCTCGCGCCGGCCTTTCGCCGCAGGCCGGGACCATCCCAGGCCTGTTCCAATGCGCCGAAGGGCAGACAAGACGCGCCCTGACAGTCAAATGATTATAAAAGTTGAGCCGATCGCAATCAACTAAATCCCCAATGGGCCCATCCTCAGCGCAATCTGGGCCTGGGCGACCTGGGGCTAGAATAGGGCGCGTGACGCAGGTGGTCGTCCGATTCGCGCGGCGGGCCGGCCTCGCCGCTCTGTTCGTGGCCGCCGCCCTTGGCGGCATCGTCAGCGGCGTGCTGTTCGCCTACGCCGGCGACCTTCCGCAGATCTCCGCGCTCGACAACTACAATCCGAACACCATCACGCGGGTCTACGCCGCCAACCACCAGGTCATCGGCGAATTCGCCACCGAGCGTCGCATCGTCGTCGGGTACGACGACATCAATCCGCTCTTGCGGGAGGCGATCATCGCGACCGAAGATGCGAGCTTCAACCAGCACTTCGGCGTCAATGTCTGGCGGATCGGCGTCGCCGCGGTGACCGACATCCTGAAGTGGCGGCGCGCCCAGGGCGCCAGCACGCTCACCCAGCAGCTCGCCCGCAACCTGAAGGACCAGTTCGGCCTGACCAACGAGAAATCGCTCGAGCGCAAGGTCCGCGAGCTGATTCTCGCCGTCCAGATCGAGAAGCGCTACACGAAGAAAGAGATCTTCACCATCTACTGCAATCAGATGTACCTCGGGCATGGCGCCTACGGCATCGAGGCCGCCTCACGCCTCTACTTCAACAAGCCCAACAAGCTGTTGACGCTCGAGCAAGCGGCCCTCATCGCGGGGCTGTTCCAGCTGCCCGAACGCCAGAGCCCGTTCGTGGATGTGCGCCGGGCCACCGCGCGGCGCAATATCGTCCTGCAGCGCATGGCCGACGAGCGCTACATCACGCAGGCCCAGGCCGATGCGGCCAAGAAGGCGCCGGTGGTCACCGAGGGCCAGCCCACCCAGCCGCCCGGGCTCGCCCCGTTTTTCGTCGAAGAAGTCCGCAAGCATCTCGAGCGCCAGTACGGCGCGAAGGTGCTGTACGAGAACGGGCTCTCCGTCACCACGACCCTCGACCCTCGGCTGCAGGACCTCGCCAACCGCGCCATCGAGCAAGGGCTGCGGCGCTACGACAAGCGCCACGGCTGGCGTGCCCCGGCGAGGAACGTGCTCGCGGAACACCACACCGTGGAAGCGTTCAAGGACGAACGCTGGAACCGGCCGATCCTCGTCGGCGATACCGTTCCGGCGGTCGTCATGACCGCGCCGAAAACCGGCCCGGCCCGTGTGCGGCTCGGTCCGCTCCACGCCGACCTTGCGCGCGAAGGCTACGCCTGGACCCGGCGGACGTCGGCCGCGGATCTCTTCGCTGTCGGCGATCTGATCGAGGTGCAGGTGACCGCGCTCGACGCCGCGACGGGGACCGCCACGGTCGCCCTCGAACAGACGCCGCGCGTGCAAGGCGCACTCGTGGCGATCGAGAACCAGACGGGCCAGATCAGGGCGATGGTCGGCGGCTGGAACTTCGCGCGCAGCAAGTTCAACCGGGCCGTCCAGGCGTACCGGCAGCTGGGCTCGACGTTCAAACCCATCGTCTACACCGCGGCCATCGATCGCGGCTTCACGCCGTCGTCGATTCTCATCGACGCGCCGGTGTCCTACCAGGCGGGCAACGGACAGCTGTACAGCCCGACCAACTACGACCACAAGTTCGAGGGGCCGATCACGCTGCGCCATGCTCTGGAGGAATCGCGCAACATCCCCGCCATCAAGATGATGGACACGCTCGGGGCCAAGAACGTGCTCGACTACGCCAAACGCTTCGGGTTCGACGAAGCGTTTCCACCCTACCTGCCCATCGCCCTGGGCGCGGGTGACGCCACCTTGCTGGAGATCACGAGCGCCTACACGGCGTTTCCCAACCAGGGCGTGCGCATGAAGCCGTTCGCGGTCCTGAACGTCAAGGACCGCGACAACAACCTGCTCGAGGAGAACCGCGGCGAGCCGACCGAGGCCATCCGCGCCGACACGGCCTACGTGATGACGAACCTTCTTCGCGGCGTCCTCGTCCGCGGCACGGCCGTCCGCGCGGCGGACATGGCCAGCCACTGGCCGCTCGCGGGCAAGACCGGCACCGTGGACGACAACACCGACGCGTGGTTCATCGGGTTCGATCCGAGCATCACCGTTGGGGTGTGGATTGGCTTCGACGAGAAGAAGTCCCTGGGCGCGGCCGAGCAGGGGTCGTTCGCCGCGCTGCCCATCTGGATGGACTTCATGAAGAACTACATCGCGGGCCGTCCGGACAAGGACATGCCCACGGACTTCCAGGCACCGGCCAACATCGTGTTCGTGTCGGTGGATAAGTCCAACGGAGCGGTCCTGCCGCCCGAGACCGCGGGGGCCGTGCACGAGGCGTTCATCGCCGGCACTCAGCCTGGGGACGCCACGCGGCCGCCGCAGCCGCCGCAATAGCGGCCGGCCCGGCACGCGTCGGCTCGCCCGCGCCTCACTCCCCTACCCTGTACACGCGCATCTCTCCGTCGATGAAGACGCGCTGAAGGCAGCCGGCCTCACGGGCCGCCAGCGGCGTGTCCGGGTATTCGAGCAGATACGTGATGTTCAGACCGGCCAGGCGGGTGCACAGGTCCGGCGGCGACGTCGCCGCGAATAGCTCGCGCAGCTGGGTGGCGCGCGCGTGCCGGATTGGGCCCTGATCGACGGCGGCGCGCTGCAGGAACACGCGCCGGTCCGTCATCGCCGACAACAGATCGGTCGTTCGCACCGTCTCGCCGTCCGCGTTGACCCGGTGGTCGGGGTGCGCGGCCACGACGGCGTCAACCGGCGTGTGGGCGTGGAGCCATGCGTACGCATGCTGCTCCACCGCGGGGAGGGGATAGCCCCTGGGCATTTGGTCGTGCAGAGCTGCATCCGCGGCGCGAAACGCCACAAGGGTCAGCGTGGCGAGCACGACCGCGCCCGCCCACCCGCCGCGGATCGACGCCGCCTCGCCAAGCGACCTCGCCCGTCGGACCAGGGCCGTGAGCGGGGCCACGGCGAACAGCACGCCGAGGAGATGACTCACCTGCATGATTTGCCGGCCCAGGGTGATGGCCTCGCGCCGCACCAGCAACGATGCGACGACCGCGCACATGAACGTCGCCGCGCAGAACAGATCGAGCGCCGTCGTCCGGGAACGGTCCCGCAGCAGATGCGCGACCCGCGCGAGCACGAGCAGCCCCAGCCCGCACCCGACGATGCGGAACACTGCCCACACGATTACCGCCACCGCGGGCGCGACGGGCGCGGGCAGACCGGCCACGAACGTCTGGAACCGCGCAGGCAGATACCACCGCGCCAGGAGCTCGCGGCCGAAATCGCCGTAGCGGATCAGGAGGTGTGTCGAGGCCACGTCGTAGTGCCCACCGAACGACAGCCATGTCATGCACCCGAGCATCGCGACGAAGGCTGCTGGCCCAGCCAAGTACCGCCAATCTCGGCGCCCGAGGGCGAGGCCGCCCGCCACGAGCAGAAGCGCCGGCCCGGCCGACAACAGGTGCTGGCTCCTGAAGCGGGCCAGCGCCGCGACCAAGCATCCACCGATCACAAGACTGCCGATTCGGCCGCGGTGGTCGCGCGCCTGTTCGGAGAGCAGCAGACACAACACCGCGCCCATGATGAGGAGTATGCCGGCACCCTCGTGCTGGTTGTAACGTGGCGAGTAGAAGTGCGTCTGGTAGAACGTCGGCATGTACGGCACCGAGACGTTGGCCAGGGCCAGGTTCAGGTCGTACGGATTCGGGACCACCCCGAGATAGAGGAGCGTCGCCGCAACGTAGCCGCCGAGCCGCTGCCGCGTGATTTCGCGGCCAACGGCATATGCCAGCGGGATGCCGAGCAGCACGAGGAGCACCGCCCCATCGCAGAAGTAGACGGTGGTCGGGCTCGCGCCGGTGATGCGCGCCAGCATGGCGAGGTAGACGTAGTGGAAATCGGGATAGACACGCGGCGGAAGGCCGGCAAGGCTGTAGTGCTCGGCGAGCGGGACGTGGCGCACCAGGCCCTGCACCATGGCGAGGCTCTGGTAGGCATCGATATATGCGTAGCTGATCGCCTGATTCGACCCGGCCGCCCGCACGGGCACCATCAACGGCGTGATCGCCACGATGCTCAGGCAGGCGATGGCGACCACGATGGACGCAGGCGCACAGCCCGGCCGGAATGCCGCGGCGCCGGCTGCCGCGCGGCGCGAGCGGATGGCTCGCGCCCGCCAGGCGCTGAACGCCCACAAACCGCACCACGTTCCGCACACGTACGGGTAGAGGGAGAGCCACCCGACCGTGCCCAGGATGACCGCGACGAGGGTCGTCGCTGCGTATCCCACGGTCCCGACGAGCGCCAGCCGCGCAGCCCGGTGCCCGGGGCCCAGCCCCGCGGCGCCCACAAGGAGCGCGCCGAGCGGGACAATCAAGAAGGCGCTGGCGAACAGGCTCCAGACAGGGGCCAACCAGGTCACCTCGTGTCGGACAGGACGGCTCCGCGAAAGCGGTGGACGGCGTCGGCCACACGGTCAATCTGCGCGTCGGCGAGCTCGGGATACATCGGGAGCGACAGCACCTCCCGCGAAGCGCGCTCGGCTTCCGGGAATGCACCGGCCCGGTAGCCAAGGTGCCGATACGCCCCCATCAAATGCACCGGCACGGGATAGTGCACGGCCGTCTCGATACCGAGCGAGGCCAGGTGCGCCTGCAACGCATCCCGATTCGGCGATCGGACAACGAAGAGGTGGTACACGTGGCTCGCCCGCGGGTCGCGTGCCTGGA
>JBEQUD010000396.1:0-3612 GCA_040349235.1 Acidobacteriota bacterium | reverse complement strand
TGCTGGTACGACGCGTCGACGACGGTTGCTGCCGCATCGACGACTACGACCTCGGCGGCCACGACGACTGCTGCGACGACAACAGCACCAGCTGCTGCTGCCGCGACCAACGTGAGCACGAATGGCGTACAAACGAGCGCGACCTTCAGCGGCACGACGACGGACTATCCCCACCCCGACCGAGGCTTCTACGGCTGGGCGGGCGGCGACTTGGTGAGCAGTTTCGATCTGGGTAGCGTGCAGTCTGCGTACAGCGCCGGCCAGCGGCTGGTGCTGGGCACGGTGCAGCTCGGCAGCTACCGCACGTCGGACCTGCCGGCCTCGTTCCTGAGCTCACTCGGCTCGAGTCTGGGCGCGCTGCGCTCGGCAGGGATGAAGGCGACGCTGAAGTTCAGCTACGACGAGACCGCGGGCGGCAACGACGCCTCGGCCGCGCAGATCAAGCGCCACCTGGAGCAGCTCAAGCCCGTGCTGGCAGCCAATGCCGACGTGATCCCGTACATGCGCGCTGGCTTCATCGGTGCGTGGGGCGAGTGGCACTCGTCGCAGTCCGGCAATTCGTGTGGCTACAACTCGGGCAGCACCAGTTGCGCGACGGCTGATGCGAACCGGGCGATCGTGCGCGACGCGCTGCTGGCCAATGTGCCCAGCACCACGCAGATCGCCTTCCGCTTCCCCGCTGACGTGCAGAAGTGGTATCCCTCTGCGACGCAGCAAAGCCGTGCCGGCGCGCACAACGACTGCTTCCTGGCCGGTCCGACCGACTCGGGTACGTACACGGACAGCTCGCAGCGCCCGTACGTGCAATCGCTGTCGGCCAATACGGCCTTCGGCGCCGAGACGTGCGACAACGCCGAAACCCCTCTGCGCAGCACATGCGCGGACATCCTCAACGAAGGAGACCAGTACCACCTGGCGTGGTTGAACAGCAACTACTCGCCGACGTTCATCAACGCGTGGAAGTCCGGCGGGTGCTATTCGCAAGTCTCGCGCTCGATGGGCTACCGGCTGCAGCTCGATGCACTGTCCCATGACACCCAGGTCGCACGCGGAGGCTCGGTGGCCGTGGCGGTGGACCTGCGCAACGTGGGCTGGGCGCGCATGTTCAGCGCACGGCAACTGGTGGTCACGCTCAAGCACAAGACCTCCGGTGCGTTGATCACCGGTGCCGCGGGGAATCTGAGCACGCTGGCCTCGCAGTCCAGCTCGTCTACCCGCATCAGCGTGGGTGTGTCGATTCCGGCGGGTGCGCAGACGGGTGACTATGACGTGTACCTGAGCGCCCCGGATGCGTTCTCCAGCACGGCTGGCAACCCGAGCTTTGCGGTGCGCTTTGCCAACGCCGACAGCGGCGCGCAGGCCTGGGATGCCAGCACCGCGCGCTTCAAGGTGGGCACCACGCTGACGGTCAACTGATCCAGACAACCCTCTCCACGCTCCATCCACACGGGACGCCTTCGGGCGTCCCGTTTGCGTTGGGGCAGGCGTTGTGGGCGTTGCTACAAGCACACGCGCGTGTCGACCCCGTCCATGAGTGGTCAGTGCGGCGTCGACATCGGCGAAAATCGACATTCGAGTCGAGACGGCCACAGGGAGTTTGCGTTGATAGCGATCGTGTACCCGCAGTTCTACGGCGTCCAAGGCATCGCGCGGTATGTCGATTCCTTTCTGGCGAACCTGCCGAGCGATTCGCCCGACATTCTCCTGATCACTGGCGACGCGGGTCCGAACGCGAAGACGTACCGTCGGGTTCAGATCGTCAACATTCCGATTTCGGACAACCGCCTGGGCCTGACGCTCTGGCGCTGGAAGGTCCGTCGGCGCCTCGCCGCGCTATTGGACGAAGGCGTGATCACGAGCATCAACCTTCACATTCCTCCGCTCATCCCTGGGTTGTTTCTCGCGCATACGCTACCGATCGTGCTGACTGCGCACACGACCTACGTGGGCATGTCGGGCCGGTTCGATGGGAACAAGAGCTTCCGCAGCCCGTGGAATCCGCTGTCGCTCTGGCTCAAGATTCAGATGGAGCGGATCATCATCGCCAAGTCGGATGCGGTGATCTCGCTGACGGAGCAGGGTCGTCAGGAACTGGCGCTGTACGACCGGCGAGATCGCATTGCCATCATCCCCAACGGTGTCGACATCAGCAAGTTCACGTCGACTGCCGACGTGACGAAGGACATCGACGTCATCTTTTCAGGCCGGATCGAGAAGCGCAAAGGCAGTCGCCCGCTGGTCGAGGTTTGCCGACGCCTCGTCGAGGCGAACCGCAAGATTCGGATCGCGATCGTCGGCTACGGCGACGACGAGGACCACGTTCGCAGTGAACTGCAGGCATTCCCGGACAACATACTCCTCACCGGAAAGGTGCCGTTTCACGAGATGGTCGCCTACTACAGGCGCAGCCGCGTGTACGCCTCTACGTCCTACTACGAGGGCCTTCCCGGTACTTGCCTGGAGGCGATGGCGACCGGTCTCCCGACGGTGGTGTGGGACCTGCTGTTCTATCGCGAACTCGTCGTCGATGGCGTCACCGGGCGTGTGGCGAAGACGAACGACTACGCAGGCATGGTCGAGCAAGTGAACCTCCTTCTGAGCGATCCGGGCGAAGCGGCCTCGATGGGGCAGCGCGGGCAGGCGCTGATTCGCGAGAAGTACGACTGGCAGCGCCTTTCGCGGCAAGTCTTGGATGTCCTTGAAGGCGTTGCGAAGCAGGACACAGCGCTGCACATGGCGTCATGAGTCCGAGCCGCCCGCTGCGGGTGACGTGGGTTGGCCTGCGCGGATTCCCGGGCGTGCAGGGTGGGGTCGAGACGCATGCTGAACAGCTGTGCCCCATGCTGCAGGCGGCCGGATGCGAGGTCCGCGTGTTGGCGCGGCGCGGCTATCAGCCCGAAGACGTGGGTCGCGTCTGGCGCGGGGTGAACTTCGTGAGCCTTTGGGCGCCGCGGCGCAAGAATCTCGAAGCCGTCGTGCACACGTTCCTGGCCATCCTTTACGCCGGCATCGTCCAGCGGCCGGATGTGCTGCATATCCAGGCCATCGGCCCGGCGCTTTGGACCCTGTGGGCACGTCTCTTGGGTCTGCGTGTCGTGGTGACCCACCACGGCCCGGACTACGACCGAGAGAAATGGGGGCGCTTCGCGCGGCTCATGCTGCGTGCGGGCGAGGCGTCGGCTGCGCGATGGAGCAACGAACTGAGCGTCATCTCGAGCGTCATTCAGCGTGCCGTGGCGGCCATGCATGGGCGGGTCGGCGTCTTGATTCCCAATGGACTGACCTTGCATGCGCCTGCGGACGGCGCAGGCGCTCTGCAGCGCTTCGGCTTGACTTCGGGCAGGTACGTCTTGCTCGTCAGTCGTTTGGTACGCGAGAAGAGACACCTCGACTTGATCGAGGCCTTTCGTCGCGCCAACCTGGTCGACTGGCAACTCGTCATCGTGGGTGCGGCCGACCATGCCGACGCCTACGCCCAGGAGGTCGTGAGCGCTGCGGCGCGAACGGAGCGTGTTGTGACGACCGGGTTTCAGTCCGGCGCAGCGCTGCATGAGCTCTACTCCAACGCTGGTCTGTTTGTCCTGCCCTCGTCGCACGAGGGTCTGCCGATTG
>JBEQUD010000390.1:0-14312 GCA_040349235.1 Acidobacteriota bacterium | reverse complement strand
TCCAGGCAGTCGCGCCGATCCGCGCCGTCACGCGTGTTGAGGGCCAGTTCGGTCATGCCAATGATGCCGTTCATCGGGGTCCGGATTTCGTGGCTCATGTTGGCCAGGCACTCGCTCTTGGCCCGGCTGGCCTCCATCGCCTCGTCGCGCGCGGCAATGAGCGCCGTGTTGGCCGAGCGGAGATCGGCCGTGCGGAGCGCCACCTCCCCTTCGAGCGTGTCCTGCTGCTCGAGCAGCCGGCGGTCACGCCGCTGGATTTCGCCGAGCATCTCGTTGAAGCCGTCGATGAGCGTCCCGACTTCGTCCTGGCCCGCGCGCTCGACGCGCAGGTCGTAGTTCTTGTCCCGCGACACCTCGCGCGCGACGTCGGTCAGACGGACAATCGGATTCGAAATCAGCCGCTGCAGGCTCCAGGCGAGTGCCAGCCCCACAAGGATGGCCCCCACCAGTACCAGGCCCATGCTGGCGAGCAGATGCCGCGCGCGCGCCTCGAGGCCATCGAGACCGCACTCGACGTAGATGCTACCGACAAGGTCCCCGCGCTCGAAGACAGGGCGCAGGACGCGGAGGCTGTCGCGGCCGAAGACGCTGATGGCAGCAGCGGGTTCGCGCCGGAGGTCGGCCGCCACCTCCCCAGGCAGTTGCCCCGGACGATCGGGGTGGCGGTCGAACCGGGCGAGGATCGTACCGCCGCGGATGAGGGCGGCCGTCCGCACATTCGGGTTGACGGCAATCCCCCGGAGGTTCTCCGCCGCCGCGGCGGCATCGCCGAACGAGAGCGCGGCGGAACTATGCACGCCCGCGACCTCGGCAAGAATCCCGATATCGCTGGCAAACGCCGCGCGGCCGGTCGTCCGGTCGTATGCCAGCAGGGCACCGCCGGCCAGCAACAACGCGGTGGTCGTCACCCCCATGATGACGGCCACCGTCTTCGTCGAGAGGGACACGTTGTTCAACTATATCGGACTATATATCGACCGAGCCCATCCGTTCCAAGCGCTTGCGTGGGCGGCCCGGAAGCTGGCCTCCCCCGCGACGTGGCTTCGACGGCCCGTGCGTCCTGCAGCCGATCACGCTGCGCGCCCACCGCGCCACGTGTGTGAGGCCACGTTGTGAGACGATCGGGGGCTTGCTGAGGCGCGAGGCGAGGGTGCGGACGCGAAAGTGAAAGGACGCTTGCAGACGATGCCGGAACAGGGACCGCGCGCAGCGGCACTCACGTATCGGGCCGATGTGGATGGGCTGCGTGCGGTGGCCGTGCTGCTCGTGGTGCTGAATCATCTGCGGACGCGGGTCAAGGGCGGCTACATCGGCGTCGATGTCTTCTTCGTCATCTCGGGCTATCTCATCAGCTCGGTCATTCTCTCGGACATGGCCGCGGGACGATTTTCCGTGGTCCGCTTCTACGAGCGGCGCATCCGGCGCATCGCCCCCGCCCTGCTCGCCATGCTGGCGGGAACGGCCGCACTCGCCTACACCTGTTCCGTGCCGTCGGAGCTGGACGCGTTTGCCCGCTCGATGCTCGCGGCGCTCGGTTCGGTGTCGAACTTCCTCTTCTGGCACCAGGCCGGCTACTTCGACACGCCGAGCGCACTCAAACCGCTGCTCCACACATGGTCGCTTGGGATCGAAGAACAGTTCTACGTCGTCTTTCCGCTGCTGCTGCTCGCGATCCGCCGGTGGTTTCCGCATCGGCTGCAAGCGGCCGTCTGGGGCGCCACGGCGCTGACGTTTGCCGCGGCCTGCATCGTCACCACGCGCTCGCCGGCCACGGCATTCTTCTTCGCCCCACTCCGGGCCTGGGAGCTGCTGTTCGGCACCATCGTCTCCCAGCGGTACCTGCCCGCCGTCCGTGGAACCGCGGCGCGGAATGGAGCCGCGGCGCTCGGGCTACTGCTCATCGTGGTGCCTGCCGCGATCTACACCGCCGAAACCCCGTTTCCGGGGCTCGCGGCGCTGCCGCCATGCGTGGGCGCGGCGCTCCTCATCGCCGCTGGCGAAACCGGCGATTCGGTGGTCGGCCGCTTACTGGCGTGGCGGCCCGTGGTCTTCGTCGGGCTCATCTCCTACTCGCTCTATCTGTGGCACTGGCCGCTATTGGTCTTTCAGGAAAGCGGTGACCTGCTCGTCGCCGGGAGACCGGGATCGACACCGGTCAAGCTCGCCGTCTTCGCCGCATCCCTCGTGGTCGCGGCGCTCTCCTGGCGCTTCGTCGAGACGCCCTTCCGCACGGGCCGATGGCGTCCGGGACCGAGAGCCCTCTTCATCGGCACGGCCGCGGCCAGCGCCGTCATCGTGGTCCTAGGCGTGACGGCCATCGCGGCCAAGGGCTTCCCGGCGCGGTTTCCTCCCGAGGCCCTGGCGGTGGACCGGTTCACCGGCTTCGACTTCACCGGCGCCTTTCGCGAGAACCGTTGCTTCATCGACCCGACCACCACGAGCGGTGCCACGTTCGCCAGCTTCGACAAGGCGGCATGTCTCGCTGACGACCCGGTGCGCCCGCACTACCTCCTGCTCGGCGACAGCCATGCCGCGCATCTCTACCCGGGGTTGCGCGCAGTGTTCCCGGAGCTGAACATCTCGCAGGCCACCACGGCCTCGTGCCGGCCGTTCGTCGCACAGCCGCACGGCACCGACAGCTACTGCCGCGAGATGTGGGGCTACATCTACGGCGAGTATCTGCCCCGCCACCACGTCGATGCGGTGCTCATCGCTGGGCGCTGGGCGGACGCCGAACTACCCGAGCTCGGACGGACCATCGCGTCGTTGCGCGAGCGCGGCCTCGCGGTCGTGCTGTTCGGGCCCATCATCGAATTCGACGTGCCGCTGCCGCGGCTGCTCGCGCTTTCAATCCGGGCGCACGCCCCCGCGATGGTGGAACGGCACCGCCTCGGCGAGCCTCTCGTCACGGACCGCAAGCTGGCCGACCTCGCGCGCACGCGCTGGCAGGTCCGCTACATCTCCGCGTACGAGGATCTCTGCACATCGCCGGACACGGGTTTGGCGGACGGGCGGACGACGCCCGCGAACCAGACGGCACAGGCGGTCCTCGCCCGTTGCCCGGTTGACGCCGGCGCCGGTGTGCCCCTGCTGTTCGACACCGATCACTTCACGCCGGAGGGGTCGGTCCGTTACGCGCGGGTGATGAGGGCCCACCACCAGCTGCCGTGACATTAGGTTCGTGGCGGCCCCGCGCCCGACGCCAAGCCCGGGAACCCGGGCTTCCAAGCCGAAATCCGCCGGCCGGGCACTTCAGACGCGAAAACAGTGCGCGGCGCGTCGGTTCACCGCACCGCGAAGCGCACACCGACCGGCCGCCGTGCGCATCGGAAGCCGATGTTGCTGACCTGTCCCGTAAACGGCAGACGGCTCGACGCGCGCAACGCCGCCGGAAAATTCAGCCACGAACCGCCGCGTACAAGATGCAGCGCGCCGTTCGGCGGGCCCGTGGGGTCGGTGACCGGGCCGGCCGGATAGGGCGCGAACCAGTCGGCCACCCATTCCCAGACATTGCCCCCCATGTCGAACAGCCCGTACGGGTTGGCCGGGAACGAACGCACGGGCGCGGTGTTCTCCCATCGGTCCTCGCCGGCGGCGAGCCCCGAGCAACACTCGTCGGCACCGTAGTTCGCCCGATCGTGCGACGGGGTGTCGCCCCATGGATAGAGGTGGGTGCTCTCGCCAGCCCGCGCCGCGAGTTCCCACGCGGCTTCTGTCGGGAGTTGCCCGCCGGCCCACGCGCAGAACGCATCGGCGTCGTCCCAGGACACATTGACGACCGGGTGGTCGTCGGCCTGTGGGAAGCGAGGCGCGGGCGGCGCGGCGGCCCCGGTCGCCTGCGTGAACATCCGGAACTGGGCGACGGTCACCTCCGCCGCCATCAGCTCGAATGCGTGCGAGATGGTCACCGGGTGGCGGGGCAGCTCTTCGGGGCCGCAGTCGGCGTCGCCCGGCACGCACCCCATAGCGAACGTGCGAGGGAGCACGAGCACCCAGCCGAGATCGGGAGGCGCGGGTGCGGGGCCCTGCGCCGTCATGGTTGCGACGGAGAACAACGCCCCGAGGCAGAGGGCCGCCAGGACCGGTCGCACCCGACTGTGCCGTGTCTGTTCGGCCACGTCAGGAGCACTATACGCTGTTCGCGCCGCGCTTGGGCAGCGGCCGGTCGGACCCAGTCTAGTGCTTCACGGGCTTGACGTCCCAGACGGACCGCGCGTACTCGAGGATGGTCCGGTCGCTCGAGAACCGCCCCATGCCGGCGACGTTCAGGATGGCCCGACGCGCCCATTCGTCCTGGTCGCGGTAGAGCGCGTCCACGCGGTCCTGGCAGGCGACGTAGGACGCGCAGTCCTCCAGCACCATGTAGTGGTCTCCGTGCATCGTCAGCGCGTCGAAGATGGGCAGGAATGTCTGCGGGGTCGCTGGGGAGAAATGCCCGCCCGCAATCATGTCCAGGGCCTGGCGCAGATCGGCGTTCGCGTGATACACGTCCCACGGATTGTACCCAGCGGCCCGACGCGCAGCGACCTCGTCCGCGGTCATCCCGAAGATGAAGATGTTCTCGTCGCCGACTTCCGCCTTCATCTCGACGTTGGCGCCGTCCAGCGTGCCGATCGTCAAGGCGCCGTTGAGCGCGAGCTTCATGTTACCCGTCCCCGATGCCTCGGTGCCCGCCGTGGAACTTTGCTCCGAGAGGTCGCAGGCCGGTACGATGCGCTCAGCGTTCGAGACGCTGTAGTCGGGGATGAACACCACCTTCAACAGGTTCCCGACGGCCGGGTCGTGATTGACCACGTCGGCAACGGCGTGAATCAGCCTGATGATCAGCTTCGCCATCACGTAGCCCGGCGCCGCCTTGCCGCTGAAGATGACGGTGCGCGGCAGCACGGGGGCCCCGTCGCGGATGCGGTTGTAGCGCATGACGACGTGGAGAATGTTCAGCAGCTGGCGCTTGTATTCGTGGATGCGCTTGATCTGCACGTCGAACAACGAGGCCGGGTCGATCGCGATACCCAGTTCGGCCTTGACGATCGCCGCCAGCCGCTCCTTGTTCGCCTGCTTCACCGTGCGGAACTGCTGGCGGAAGTCGGGGTAGTCGGCGAGCGGCGTCAGGCGCCGCAGGTCTGACAGGTTGCTGATCCACTCGCGGCCGATGTGCCCGGTGATGGCCGCCGAGAGCCCCGGATTGGCCTGGTGCAGCCAGCGGCGCGGCGTGATGCCGTTGGTGATGTTGATGATCTTGCCGGGCCAGCAGGCGTCGAAGTCCGCGAAGATCGTCTTCTTCATCAGGCCGGTGTGGATCTCGGACACGCCGTTCACCGCGTGGCTGCCAGCGATCGCGAGGTGGGCCATCCGCAGCCGGCGGCCCCCGGTCTCGTCCACGATCGACATCCGCGCGAGGCGCGCGCCGTCGCCGGGGTGCAGGCGGTGCACCTGCGCGAGGAACCGGTGATTGATCTCGTAGATGATCTGGAGGTGTCGGGGCAGCACGCGCTCGAAGAGGCTGGCCGGCCACGTCTCGAGCGCCTCCGGCATCAGGGTGTGGTTCGTGTAGGAGAACGTCCGCTGCGTGATGCCCCAGGCGCGGTCCCAGTCGAGGCGGTGGATGTCGAGGAGCACGCGCATCAGTTCGGGAATCGCGATCGCGGGGTGCGTGTCGTTCAGCTGAATCGCCACTTTGTCCGGCAGCTGGTCGAGCGACGTGTGGTCGGTCAGGAAGCGGCGCAGGATGTCCTGCAGGGACGCACAGACGAAGAAGTATTGCTGCTTGAGGCGAAGCGCACGGCCGTTCTCGGTGGTGTCGTCCGGGTAGAGCACCTTCGAGAGGTTCTCGGACTCGTTCTTCTCCTGCACGGCCTTCAGGTAATCGCCCTCGTTGAAGTGCTTGAGGTTGAAATCCCGCGAGGCCTTCGCCGACCACAGCCGCATGTTGTTCACCGTGCTGGTGTCGTAGCCAGGCACGGGGGTGTCGAAGGCCATGGCCATGACGTCGTCGGTATCGACCCAGTGGAACCGCGCGTCGCCCTGCTCGTCCCGGAACTCGACCACGCGCCCGCCGAACTTGATCGGAAACATGACTTCGGGCCTGGGGAATTCCCAGGGGTTGCCGTACCGTAGCCAGTTGTCGGGGTGCTCGATCTGGCTGCCGTGCTCGATTCCCTGGTTGAACATGCCGTATTCGTAGCGGATGCCGTAGCCGTAGGCCGGCAGCGACAGGGTTGCCATCGAATCGAGGAAGCAGGCCGCGAGCCTGCCGAGGCCGCCGTTACCGAGCGCGGCGTCCTTCTCCTGCTCGTGGAGCTGCTCGTAGTCGAGTTCGAGGTCCGATAGGGCTTCGCGGCACTCGTCGTAGAAGCCCATGTTCAGGAGGCTGTTCGACAAGAGGCGGCCGGTCAGGAACTCCATCGAGAGGTAGTAGACCCGCTTGGTGTCGGAGCGGTAGTAGCTCCGCATGGTCTCCATCCAGCGCTCGATGAGCCGCTCGCGCACGGCATAGGCCGTGGCGTTGAACCAATCGCGCGTGGTGGCGGTTATGGGATCCTTCCCCATCGAATAGACCAGGCGGTTTGCCAGGGATCGCCGCAGCGAGTTGCGGTCCCGGCCCAGCTCGTCGCACTCGAACGCGTCCTTCGACAGGGTCTTTTTCATGGGGTCTCTGCATCCAGCTATCGGCAAATAGCCGCGACCCTTGACCGCCGCCCTGGCGCAGGGGTGGCAACAGGATGCGGCGGCGGGCCACCCGACCGCGCTATTGCGCACAAGTACGCCGGGAGTCGCCTATAATCACCGGCCGGGCCCCATTGGCCCCCAGGAGGACAGGATGCGAAAGCTCGGAATGGCTGCAATCGGTACGGCAGCGTTGCTCAGCCTCTCGGGAGGCGTGGGGAACGCGCAAGGGCCGCAGTTCGGCGGCGTGCCGGCAACCCCGGCCCCGAAAGACAAGGCTGGGTACTACGAGGCTGGCGACCTGAAGAAGATCTGGTCGGAGCTGGAAGCCAAGAACGTCACGACCCGGCGTATCCTGGAAGGCGGCGCGTACAGCGTCAACGCCCGGATCGTCTTAAAGGAATCCCCGCCCCTCATACACCACGAGTCCGTGGATATCTGGGTGGTCCAGGCGGGCACCGCCACCTCGATTACCGGCGGCGAGTTGATCGACGGCAAGAAGCGGAGACCGGAAGTCGATGACATCGCCGGGACATCCATCAAGGGCGGCCACGAGCAGGCGCTCAAAGTGGGCGACGTGCTGTATGTGCCGGTCGGCGTGCCGCATGCCTTCAAGGATTTGAAGGGCTTCCGCGCGCTCCTGATCCGGTTCGACACGAAATAGCGCGGCGGTTCTCTTTCCCGGCCAGACCGGAGGTTTGTGTGATGACACGTGCACGACAGCGAGGGGTGGTGGCGGTGCTGGGCGTGGGCCTGGTCCTGGGGCTCGGGGCCCGGGCGGCCTGGGCGCAGGGCGCCCCGCAGCGGGCGACGGCGTATGCGACCGCGCCCGAGATTCCCTATGACTCGGTCCCCAATTTCCTGAAATTCCCGACCGACGTCTATCTGGGCGAAGGCATCGGCGTGGCCACCAACTCCAAGGGCCACATCTTCGTCTACACGCGCGGCGGCCAGACGTCGCAGCTGTTCGAGTTCGATCCGACCGGCAAGTTCGTCCGCGAGATCGGCAAAGGCCTCTACGGCTTCGCCATGGCCCACGGCGTCCGCGTGGACCCCCAGGACAACATCTGGGTCGTGGACGAGGGCACCAACATGGTCATCAAGTTCACGCCCGATGGCCGCGTCGCGCTGGTGCTCGGCCGCCGCCCCGAATCGCACGGGCTGCCGGCCACGCCCGGCGCCACCGCGCCTCAGCCCCCGGCCGTCCCGTATCTGTTCGACCGGCCCACGGATGTGGCCTGGGACGCCGCCGGCAACATCTTCATCGCCGACGGCTACGGCAACTCGCGCGTCGTGAAATATGACAAGGACGGGATGTTCGTCAAGTCCGTCGGCAACGCGCGCGGCAGCGAGCCCACGCAGATGAACACGCCGCACTCCATCGCCACCGATGCGCACGGCAACGTCTACGTCGCCGACCGCGGCAACCGCCGCATCCAGGTCTTCAGCAACGACCTGACCTTGCGCGCGCTCTACCCGAACGTCGGCGCCCCCTGGGCCGTCTGCATCTCGCCGGGCCCGCACCAGTATCTCTACAGTGCCAATTCCAATCCCGACAACAACAACTCGCTGAACGCCGCCGTCTCGGGCGAAATCTACAAGATGGAGCTCGACGGCACGGTCATCGGCAAGTTCGGCCAGGCGGGCAAAGCGCTCAAGGACTTCAGCACCGTCCACGCCATCGACTGCCGCAATCCCAACGAGCTGTTGGTGGCCGAAATCACCGCGTGGCGCGTCCAGAAGCTTCTGCTGCGGCCCACGCCGGCCACGGCGGCCCGCTAGGCGCGGCGTTTCCCTTGTTCCGGAGACTTGAAGTCATGAAGCAGTCCGCGATTGCCGTCCTGGCCCTGGCCGTGGCGCTCACCGCCCGCAGTGCCGCGGCCCAGTTGGTCGTGCCCGAGATTCCCTACGACTCCGCCCCCAACCTCCTCAAGATGCCCGACGACATCTACCTGGGCGAGGCCGTCGGCGTGGCCACCAATTCCAAGGGCCATCTCTACGTCTACACCCGCAGCGGCTCGGTCGCCGTCACCCAGGGCACCAGCCGCGCCTTCGTCCACGGCGCCGCGCGCCTGTTCGAATTCGACCAGACGGGCAAGTATGTCCGCGAGATCGGCCAGGGCCTCTACGGCTTCGTCTTCGCCCATGCCGTGCGCGTGGACCCGCAGGACAACGTCTGGGTCGTGGACGAAGGCGCGAACATGGTCATCAAGTTCGACCCGCAGGGCCGCGTGCTGATGACGATGGGCCGCAAGCCCGAGGCCATCACCATCCCCGCGCCGCCCCCGGCCCCGGCCCCCGCCGCGGCCCCCGGCGCGCCCGCCCCGCCCGTCGGCGCCGGCATCCCGGGCGACAACTTCAACCGCCCGACCGACGTCGCCTGGGACGCCGAGGGCAATATCTTCGTCGCCGACGGCTACGGCAACGCCCGCGTCGCCAAGTTCGACAAGAACGGGAAGTTCCTCAAGTCGTGGGGCGAGCGCGGCACCGCGCCCGGCCAGTTCCGCACGCTGCACGCGATTGCCACCGACGCCAAGGGCCATGTCTACGTCGGCGACCGCGAGAACCGCCGCATCCAGGTCTTCGACAACAACGGCGCCTTTCAGCGCCAGTTCCTGAACGTCGGCGCGCCCTGGGCCATCTGCATCACGCCCGGGCCGCACCAGTATCTCTACACCTCGAATTCGAGCGGGCCCGCCGATTTCGAGAACGGCGAGATCTACAAGACGGAACTCGATGGGACCATCGTCGGGAAGTTCGGGAAGGCCGGGCGCAAGCTGAAGGAATTCGGCTCCGCCCACGAGCTCGATTGCCGCAGCGAGCACGAGCTCTACGTCGGCGAGCTCACGACCTGGCGCGTCCAGAAGCTGACCCTGCACCCCACCGCCGCGAAGTAAGCACGCACCCCCGCCAGCCGTGCTCGGGGCCGTTCGTGGGCCCTGGGCGCGGCACGGCGCCGGCCCACGGGCACCGACGCAACGGCCACGCAACGGCCACGCGCCAGCGAACCCCAGGCCGCGCGGCTACTCGGTCGGCATCGCGGCCGGGGCGGGCACCATCCCACGCTGAAGCGCCTTCTGACGAAAGCCGCTCCACAGCTCCTGTTCGCCCTCGTCCGCGTTGCACACGTTCTCCGGCACTTCATCACCAACCCGCTTGAAATAGCGGGTGTAGGTGTAGGGCGAGCTCAACGCCTGCCGATCCTCCACGGTGATCTGCAGTTCCATCAGTTCCTTCGCCGCCATCCGGTAGCGCTCGACGACGTGGAGCTCCTCGGTGTGCGGCTGCATGGACGAGGTCAGCCACGACTTGCTGTTGAAGCCCACCGTATCGACCACGAGCGTGTCCCCTTCCCATCGGCCGACGGAATGGCCCAGCCACGTCGGTGGGGGATACTTCGGGTGTGGACGATCCACAAAGACGTTGCGCGAGCCCGCACTATAGAAATGCGTGGAGATGATGATGACCTTGTCGCGGGTCGGCAGCCACATGAAGCCGTTGCCGACAAGATTGATGCGGAAGATGCCATCGAGCTGGCAGATGGCCCCCGTGTCCTCGGCGACGCCATTGGTCTGCGCGAGCTTGAGCCGCGCCCACGGCTGGAGGTGCCGAAAAATTTCGGCATCGAGGTTCACCGGGTCGGGTTTGAAGCCGGCGAGCTCGGCGCCACGGGCCGTCCGGTACAGCCCGGTCCACTCCGGGTGATTCCCTCTGTTGTCGGGCGCGCCGGGCGGTTGTGCCAAGCCGAGAGACGGGAGCAGAACAGCGGCCAGCAGCAGCGACACCCGCGCACACGAAAGCATGCTCATACGCTTATAAATTATATATCCCGCCGCGCGCCCTGCCGGACTACACCGCCGCGACAGGTACTGTAGGATATCGGCCAGCCCGTGTCTGCTCCTCCGCGTGCGTCATCCGGCGAATCGCCCGTCAACCTCGACGAACTGACCAAGATCGAACTGCTCATCCTCAAACGGATGCGCGAGTTCACCATGGGTGAACACCGCAGCACCTTCAACGGCACGGGCTTCGACTTCGTCGGCATTCGTGAATGGCTGCCCGGCGATCGCACCTCGGCCATCGACTGGCCGCAATCCACGCTGACGAACTTCAGTCCGTTGATGGTCCGCGACTTCGAGCAGCCGAGCACGGCGACGGTCGTAGCGCTGGCCGACACGTCGCTGTCAACGCGGTGCGGGATGGACGGCGTGTCCATCGAGGCGGCCATCGCCCGCGCGGTCGGTACGATCGGGATGTCTGCGGTCTTCTTCCAGGATACGTTCGGGCTGATCACGTTCGACGCGGGGTTCGCGAACCTCGACGCCGTTCGGCCCCGCATTGGCAAGGGACACGTCGTCCACTGCCTGGAGGCGTATCAACGCGGGGAAGGCGACCAGGCCATCCGGTCGGGCGGCGACCTGAGCATGCGCATCGCCGGCTTCCTGCGCCGGCCCTCGCTCGTCCCCGTCATCTCGGATTTTCTGTTCGATGATACCGCCCAAGTGGTGAACGAACTGGCGATGCTCAACGGCACCCACGACGTGTTCCTGGTGCTGATCGACAGCGCGTTTGCGTTCGATCTGCCGCCGCTCGGGGCTGGATGGGTGGAAGCGTTCGATGTCGAAACGGGACGCTCCCGGGTGATGTCGCGCCGGTCCATGCAGACGATGGCCGACCGCATGCGGGGATGGCAGGACGAAGTCCGGCGTCTGGCCCACGACGCCGGCCTCGATGTTGTGCGCGTCAGTACGGACGACCAGCAGACGGCCGTGGCGCTGACGGAATTCATCGCCGAACGCCGTCTGCGCAAGCGCTAGACGGCGTCGGTCGATCACCCGCTTACTTGGGGGCGGGCTCCATGACGAACTCGACCTGGACGGCGCCGGCCGCGCGGTTGGGCACCGCCGTCTTCGCTGGCAGCACCTGCCGGTAGCCGGGCTTACTCACCGCGATTTCGATCTCCGCGGGGTTGATCTCTTTCCCCAGCCCCTTGATCGCCTTGCCCACGTCCGGGCTCCGGAAATGCCCCGGCGCGTCGTTCCGCACCGGAAACCGCATCCCCAGCTTCTTCGCCGTGATCGTGATCGTCACCCCGTCCAGCGTCTTCCCCGCCTTGTCCTTGATGTGCCCGAAGTAATACAGGTTCATCACGTCGTCGTCGTGGAAGAACTCTTCCCCGTTCGCCCAGCTGACCGCCGGCACCACCAGGCTCAGCACCGTGGCCACCGCCAGCCCCCGCACGAGTCCCCGGACTCCGTGTGTCGCGTGCCTCATATCCCCTCCTGCCTTTCCTGCCTCTGCGGCCCCGGTCTTACCGACCGCACCGACCTGTGTGGCTCGGCCCGGCCAGCGGAGCGGCCCCGCCCGCCTATCCTGCCTGACCCGCCCTCTCCATCGAGTATACGCCCCTAATAGAACCACCGCCGCTCATACACGAGAATGCCCACCACCACCAGCACCGGCCCCAGCCACGCCGCCGTCGGCCCCAGCCGCGCCGCCACCCGCCGCGGCACCAGCAGCGTCAGCCCCAGCGTAATCACCAGCGCCTGCGCCAGCCACGCATACCAGAGAATCGCCGGCCCCGCCGTCGCCGGCGGCTGCGATTGCAGCCGGAACCCCTCCAGTACCGGGTAATACCGGAACACCGCCCAGTTGTAGTAGAAGCAGAAGAAATACACGACCCCATACAGGATCGCGAACGTGTTGAACCGCGCATACCGCGTCATGGAAACAACCCCTTGATGTTGTTCAACACTTCCCCGACCAGAAAATTCCACCACACCACGAACGCCAGCAGCCACGTCAGGTATTTCCGCGTCGCCGCATACTCGGCCGTCAGCGGCGCCTGCCAGCTCAGCCAATACGCCGGCAGCACCCCCAGCCCCACCGCCGCGAAGTGCTCCTTGATCTCGAACAGCCCGTTCGCCGCCCGCAGTTGCAGGTCTTCCAGCGTCGTCCGCACGTCAATCCGGTACCGCGGATACAGCAGGCCCCCCGCCAGCGACGTCAGCACGAACAGCACCATCACCGTCACCACGAACGCCGGCGCGTGCACCCCCCGATACCGGTCCACCATCGTCCGCTTCGCGAGGCCCCCGCTCCGCCCCACGCTCACCGCCTGGTGCGTCACCGCCCCCAGCAGCCCCACCCCCAGCAGCGCGTGGAGGATCATCAAGACCTGAATCACACCCGCCCCCTCTTCCACCCGAATCTTCCGCCGAAATTTCCTGGTTCACCCCAGGACTTCTTGCACCGCGCGGGCACCCGACTGGAGCGCCCCTTCCATCCATCCCATCCAGGCGGATGTGTGCTCGCCGGCAAAATGGATGCGCCCTTCCGGACGTACGATGTCGGGCATCATACCCGTCATCTGGCCGGGATGGAAGACGGCGAAAGCCCCCCGCGACCAGCGCTCGAGCCCCCACTGGTGGACGACTCCTCGGCGAAATTCCGTGGGCAAACCGGGGAACGGTACCGCGGCGAGCGCTCGCCCGCGCGCGAGGGCGGCCTCGGGGGGCAGGGCAAGGAAACGGCTCGCCGTCACTCCGCCAATGGTCGCCGCGAGCAACCCCGCCGCGACGGGAATATCGTAGGCCGCATCCCAGATTTCCGCCGGCTGATCGGTTCGCGCGTAGCCGCTCAGCCCCGACCGGTGCCAGAACCGTGAGCGTGTCTCGAGCAGAACCCGAGCGGCGGCGAAATAGGGGAGCGTCCGGACCGCGTGCTGCTTCGCGGAGGACAGCGCGGGCCGAATATCGACGTCGCGCAATGTCGAAAGCGGTGTCGTGACGATGACGCGGCTCGCCGACACGCTCGTCAGCGCGTCCTGCTCGAGATAGTCCACGCGGATCGGATCCGTGCTCTGGTCGATGCGCACGACGGGGACATTGCAGCGGACGATATCGCCGAGGGCGGCCGCCATCCGCCGCGGCAGCAGGTCCATGCCACCGCCGATCTTGTAGTAGGCCTGGTTGCCCTGCAGGAGCGCGTACTGTCGAAGGACGTAGAGCGCGGAGAGCGCACGCGAATCGCCGCCGATCGTCATCAGGCGGATCGCACCGGGTGAGGCGCCGCGCGCGGCGAGCCAGGCGGGCCACGTGACGCGATCGAGCGGCTCCCAGGACGCATAGGTCGCCGGCGACGGATCGAGGGTGGTGAGCGATGCGGCGAGCTCGCCGACATACTTCTTGATAAGGGCCCCCTGCGTGAGGCCCCGCTCGTCGGCGCGGAGGCCGAAGAGCGCGTCGGTACGCGCGCGGGCATCGGCGCGAACCGTGCGCCGCCCATGTGTGAGGACCTCCGCGCCGTTTGCCGAGCTGAACGGCACGAGGTCGAGGCCGTGCTCTCCGACGAGGCCGAGGACCGTGGTGTGCAGGCTGGCGATACGAATGGGCCCGGCTTCGCCGAACAGGTCATCGCCGAACGGACGCCGAATCGTCTGGACACGACCGCCGACCGTCGGTCGGGCTTCGAGGACGAGCACCCCACGGCCGGCGCGCCGAAGAAGCATGGCGGCGTGAAGACCGGCCAGGCCCGCGCCGACGATGACAACCGGCGGAGAAGTGGCCGCATCGAGCGGCGACGCCGACAGGGTACGCGCGAAGAGACTGGCGCCCGCCAGGGCGCCGATCCGCAGGAACGGCCGT
>JBEQUD010000359.1:0-9827 GCA_040349235.1 Acidobacteriota bacterium | reverse complement strand
CCGACAGCAGACTCATTCGACGAACGTGACCTTGTTGATTTCGCGCAGCGTGGTGATGCCCTGCATCACCCGCTCGACGGCGGACTCGCGCAGGAAGCGCATGCCTTCTTCGCGCGCCACCTTCTTGATCTCGGAGGTCGGCCGCCGCTCGAGGATCATCTCCCTGATACGGTCGCTCAGGTCGAGCAGCTCGCAGATCGCGGTCCGTCCCTTGTAGCCCGTCCCGCCGCATTCGATACACCCGATCCCCTCGTAGAACACGTGGGTCTGTTCGAGCGCGGGGTCGAGACGCGATTCCTCGAGCAGGGCCCGCGTCACCACCGCCGGGCGCTTGCAGTGATGGCAGATGGTCCGGACGAGTCGCTGCGCCAGCACGCAGTTCAACGCCGAGACGAACTGGTACGGTTCCACGCCCATGTTCAGGAAGCGGCCGAGGACATCGAGGACGTTGTTCGCGTGGACGGTCGTGAACACGAGGTGCCCGGTCAGCGCGGAGTTGATCGCGATCTGCGCCGTCTCGGCGTCGCGAATCTCCCCCACCATGATCTTGTCGGGGTCGTGGCGCAGGATGGAGCGCAGGCCCCGGGCGAGGGTCAATCCCTTCTTCTCGTTGATCGGAATCTGCGTGATGCCCTTCAGCTGGTACTCGACCGGATCTTCGATGGTGATGATCTTGTCCTCGACGGACTTGATTTCGGACAGGGCGCCGTAGAGCGTCGTGGTCTTTCCGCTGCCCGTGGGGCCGGTGACGAGGACCATGCCGTACGGCTCGGCAATGTACTTGCGGAACCGTTTCAACTCGTCTTCGGGAAAGCCGAGGATGTCCAGGCGCAGCTCCGTGAACTGCTCACTGATCGATTCCTTGTCCAGGATGCGGATGACGGCGTCCTCCCCGTGCACGCTCGGCATGATGGACACGCGGAAGTCGATCGTCTTGCCGGGCATGCGCAGCCGGAACCGGCCGTCCTGCGGCACGCGCTTCTCTGCGATGTCGAGCTCGGCCATGACCTTGATGCGCGACAGGATCGGGCCGTGGAACTGCTTCGCAATGGGACGCATCGCCGGCTGGAGCACGCCGTCGATACGATACTTGACGTGCACGGCGTCGTCCTGCGTCTCGATGTGGATGTCGCTCGCCCGCCGTTGTATCGCCGTGTAGATTGTCGAATCGACGAGTTTGATGACGGGACTGATGTCGCTCGTCAGCCGCTCGACGGTCAGGCTGTCGTCGCCGGAGTCCTCCTCCTTCAGCAACTGCAGCTGGAAGCTCTCGGTCGCGTCCTCGAGCACGCGCTGCGAGCTCTCGCTCTTCTTGAGGATCGCTTCAATCGCCGAGCGGGGCCCGACCGCGACGGTGATGGCCGTCGCGAGGACGACGGCGAGCTCGTCGATGAGCGGCAAATCCGACGGGTCCGACACCACGATGTGCAACGTCGATCCGACGCGCCGGTAGGGCACGAACCCGTAGCGCAGCATCAGGTCCGCCGGGATCGAGCGAAAGAGGTCGGGATCGATCCGGAACGTGTCCATGTCCACGCATTCCAGACGGTAGCGCTCGGCGAGCCGGCGCGCGTGCTCGAGCTCCGCGGCGCGATCGACCTCGCTCGCGATCCCGAGGACGGCGACGTCGGCGGGCAGGTTGACTCGATTAGAGGGCTGGACGGCCATCGTGATGAACTCTACCGGACTACTGCCCGAGCACGGAACTGAGTTGGAACAACGGCATGTACAGCGCGAGCAGCAGGCCCGCGACCACGACGCCCATGACCACCAGCAGCACCGGCTCGACGAGGGTGATGAAACGCTCCATGTTCGTGCCGATCTCCTCGTCGAAGAAGTCGGCCACGGTATTCAGCATATCCTGGAGCGCTCCGGTGGACTCCCCCACCTCGACCATGCGCACGGCCACTTCCGGAAAGGCCTTCCGCGCCTCGAGGGCCCCGGCAAAGGATTCGCCCTCCCGCACGCGCCCACAGACGACGTCGAGCTCCGCGGCGATGTGGCGATTGCCCACCGATTGCGCCGCGATCTCCAGCGCGTTGACGAGCGGAAGGCCGCCCCCGAGCAGCGTGGCCAGCGTGCGGGCCATCTGCGACGTGGCGAACTTGCGCGCGACGGGGCCGACGCCCGGCACCCCGAGCAGCAGACGGTCGAGCCGAAGGCGCTGGCCCTCGCCCCGTAGCGCCGCGGCCCCCGCCGCGATGCCCGCCGCCGCGGCCAGAATCAGCCACACGAACTGTCCGCGCGCGAACGCCGAAACGGCCATGATGGCCCGCGTCGCCAGCGGCAACGTGGCACCAAACCCGGTGTAGAAATCGGAAAAAGCCGGGACCACCTTGAGGACGATAATCGACACCAGGGCCACGGCGAGGGTGACGAGAATGGCCGGATAGACGAGCGCGGAAACCGTCTTCCGGCGGATGGTCGCGACGATCTTCGTATACTCCACATACCGGCGCAGCACGGCGTCCAGATTGCCGCTGCGCTCGCCTGCGAGCAGTGACGCGATGTAAACCCGCGGGAACAGGACACCCTGCGCCGCGCAGGCGTCGGACAACGCCGAGCCCGATCGCACGCGTTCGTAGATGTCCTCGAGCACGCGGCGGAAGACCGGGGCGACGACGCGGGTCTTCAGCAGATCCAGTGACTGCACGAGGGGCATGCCCGCTTTGAGCAGCGTCGCGAGCTCCTGGTTGAACACCAGGAATTCGCGCGTGTTGATGCCTTGTGCCCGGGGCCCCCGCCACGACAGCCCTCCGAGGTCGCCCTTCGCGTGCAGGGACAGCACATAGAGTCCCTTCCCTTCGAGCTCGCGGCGGAGCCGCGCCTCGTCATCCGCACTGAAGATTTGATCGATGATCTCGCCGCTCGGGGACGCGAGACGGCAGCGGAACTCCACGGTCAGATGGCTCCCGCACGCTGGCACCGCGTCTGGCGAACGACTGACGGCGCGGGCATCTCTGGCATGGGCACTGGGTCCGGATGGAGGATTATAACTTGCCCCGAGGCCACTCGGGGCTGCCCCGGTCCGCGCATCGGGTCATGGCGCCTGGCCCAACGCGTGGCACGCGGCGCCGGGGTCCACGGCGAGCGTCGGGGCAGCGGGCTGGCCCGCCACGTAACGTCGGTACGGCAGAAACCGGTCTACCCCTGTGTTCGGTACCACGATGACGCGCTCGCCAGCGAGAAACGTCACCTTGTAGCTGACCCAGTAGTCCGCATAGGCGGCGCGGACCCCTGACCGGTCCAGGCAGGCCAGCAGCGTCGCCGTCTGGTGGTCTGGCAACAGCCGGCCGTACCACGCCCGCTGCTCGAACGTAAACGTCCCGACCAGGACGGCCAGCAGGGCCAACCCGGCCAGGCGGCTCCGCTGGAGGACGTTCGATATCCCGATAGCGAGGACGACACTCAAGGCGCCCACCGCTGGCATCAGATAGCGGTACGACTGCGCATCGATGAACGACCCGCTCAAGAGAAGGATGACGGGGACCGCCACGACCATGGCATGGAACACGGGCGTAAAGCCCCGCCGACGCAGGCCGGCGAACGACGCGACCGCGGCAATCGCGATTGGCACGCCCAGCCACGCGGGCGCCCCCAGCCATTCGGTATCCGGGCTTCTGAAGCCCAGGACGATAGGCAGCAGCGCGCGCGTGAACGGCGGCAGCGCATCCGCGACATCACCGAGCGCCGCACGCCCGATTGGCGGCATGCCGGAGCCGCGGGCGGTCAAGGTCCCCACAATCGCAGGAGCGTACCCGAGGAGAAATGAAGCCCCGGCCAGGCCGACACCAAACCAGTCCGCGCGTTCGCGAACGCGGAGCAGAACCGACGCGCTCCTGAGTAGCGCCCAGAGCACGAGGGCTGCCAGGGACATCCGCCAGATCTTTTGCGGGTGATGCATGCCGATGTAGACACCGGCAACCGTCGTGTCGAAGCCCCCGGCGACGAACGCGAACACGCCCAGGCCTGCCAAGGCCAATGCCCCGGCGAGCAGGACATGGAGTCCAAGGCGGCCGCCAGGGGTGAGCTCGGGTGCGGCAACGAAGTGCCGGACGAGCGCACCCCGCCGCGGAAGGTCCCAGAGCACCCCTGCGGCAATGCCGACGATGTAATAGACAATGAACTGCTGGACCCAGAGCCCGAAGCCGAGGCTCGCGCACGCGAGGCATAACGCCCATCGCGCGCCGGTGCGCCGCCAGACATCGACGCCGAGGCACAGGACCGTTCCCGCCAGCATCGTGAAGACAACCTCGGCGCTCGCGCTCAGGCTCCACAGCACCAAAGCGGGCGGGCTCGCCGCCAGCAGCGCGGTCGCGATCCAGGCGATGCGGCGCGAGAACAGCCGCTCGACGAGCACGAACTGGGCAACGGCGAAGGCGGCGAAGCAGGCGAGCGTGACGGCCTTGAGGACCACGACGCTGGGGCCCGCGGCCGCGAAGGCCGCCGCGGCCAGGTACACCTCCGGCACGCCCTTGTAGCGCTGGCCCCAGAAGACAACCGGGTGCTCGCCGAGCAGGACGTGACGCGCCATCAACCCTTCGACCGCCTCGTCCGAGTTGAAGAAGCGATCGGCGCGGAGCAGAAACGGCGTGCGGGCGGCGACGACGACCGCCGCGACGAGGGCGAGTTGGAGGAGCCGGCCGAGCGGGCTACGGCGTGGGTTCGATGAACGCATGGAACACGCGGACGCCGAGCTCGCGCGGATCCTTGCTGGCCCCGCTGGTGATGTCCTTGGGCACGAAGGTCTTGTCTACGGTGATTTGGAGCTCGGCCATGTCCGCGCTGCCAAGCTGGACGGTAGACACGGGGATGCGGTGCAGCTTCAGTTGTCCCGGCGCGATCGCAATCTCGGCCAATACAGCGTCTCCGAGCGTCACCTGCACCTGCTGGCTCTCGTTGAACACGCCGCCAGGATTATCGAGCTCCAGGAAGAACGTGCAGGCCTTGTGCGGGTTCTTGAAGGCGAGGGTGGCCTGCTTCTTCGTCCACTGCCATTCGATGTTCGGGTTGTGCTCGGCTGCTTCGGCCGGATGCCAGCCGCTCTTGAAGACCGTGAAGAGGTTGTCGCTCTGCGGCTGCAGCTGAATCGTTGCGACCTTGTAGGCCTGCTGGCCCGCGTCCTGACCGGCGAGCGTGAGCCGTTTCTTGGTCGCCATCGAATACAGCCCCATGCGGACTGCCGCTTCCCCGATGTACGGGTAGACGGGGACAAAGATCGTCCGGGTGTATTCGATCGTCTGGCCGGGCTTCCACTGCTTGGTGGGGATGGGCGGCTGGTGATCCTCGGTCCACAGCAGCTCCCCATCCGCGTCCACGACGCCGACGAACACCGTGTAGTCCTCGGCGAAGGGCGGCGCGTCTGGCGCCACGTCGAAGCGATAGGTGATGTCGAGCGGGCTGCCAAGCGGCGCCCGGTCCCGGCTCAGTTTCACCGAGGGCGTGGCCACCGGCGGCGTCTTGGGTTTCTCGCGGTGGCAGGCGGCCGCGCTTAGCGCAACGAGGGCGAGCGCCCACGCCTGGAGCGTGTGTGGTGTCCGTCGTTTGATCACAGCGCGCTCATTATCGCGCACTTCTCGTTCGATGGGCGCGGGGCCAGCCCTCGCGCGGCGTCACGACCGGCACGTCATCAGGACAAGCGCGCCGTCCGGATTCGTGATCGGTCGGCAGAACGCGGGGACGCAACCGGCTGGTGCGTCCCTCGTCTTCAGAAACCATGCCGATTGCGCGTGAACGCCGAGGCTGACTCGAAACCGGCGTTCGAACCAGGCATGCAGCCCCCAGTCGCCCATGGTCGCCGGACAGATGCCGAGCGTGGTCCCTTGTGGAACGACGTTCGCGATGGCGTCGAGGTCGCGGATTCGCTGCCCGTCGCGTTCGAGTGCGGGCAACCACGCGGCAGCCACGGCCGCGATGACGATCGCCAGGCTCGTGCACTCGATCAGCCTGCGCCGATGTGCCACCTTGGCCGCCAGCGCGGCCGCCACAGTCGGCCTGGCGAGCATGGCGGCGGCGATTGCGAAACACGGCACGGCCGGCACGAGGTAGTGGCCCGTCTGTTTCGAGCTCAGAAGAATCGGGAGCGTGCCCGCGAGCCCCAACGCAGTCCATGCGCCGGCCTCGCGCCAAGTCGCGGCCGACGGTCGCACGACGGTCCGCGCCGCCCAGACGGCCACCGCGTATGCGCCCGCCATCGGCAGCCACACGCCCTCGAAGAGCACCCGCACGATGGTCAGGGAGCTTCCGCTCGTCTCGCGCTGGCCCGCGACCGAGGCGAGCACCTGTTGCTGGACGTAATGGGCCAGGCTGGCGCGAGGGCCGGCCGCGGCCAGCAGCAGGAGCCCGCACGCGAGGGCCGCACCCCACTGCCCCACCCACCCCGCCCACACACGCCGGCCCGGCCGGGGGACGAACGCGAAGACGACGGGTGCCGCCAGCGGAAACAGGCCCACGGGCCCCTTCGACAAGAACGCACAGCCGACGCACAGGCCCGACGCGAGACCCGCGACGATCCCTCCCAGCACAGAACTGTCCAGCGCGACGGCGAACGCGAGGATCGCGGCGGAGGAGAACAACGCCATCGTGGTCTCGAGCATGTTGCCGACGACGCTCCACGACACGACGGGAACGGCGACCCAGAATAGCGCCGGCAGCCAGTCGTATTCGCGGGCAAACGGGTCGGCGCGCTGCACGCGTCGCCACGTCAGCGCGAGCACGACGACCGTCACGATCGCCGTCGTCGCGGCGTAGATACGCTCCACGAAGGCGTGGTCGCCGAGCGCGCGGAACCAGAGCGATTGCAGCCAGAAGGCCAGCGGCGGGTGCTCGTAGAACACCGGATAGAGCGTGGCCGTGTAGGACGGCGCCCAGACGTGGCCCTGTCCGATGGCGAGATTTCTCGCGATCGCCGCGTAGGTGAGGCCGTCCAGGAAGAGTCCGCGTTGCGCCAGCCGCGGGACGAGCGTCGCGAACAGGACCGCCGCGGTCAGGCGTCGGAACGAGGCGCCGAACCCGTGCTCAGGGCGCGGGCTCGACAAAGGCATGGAACACGCGGACGCCGAGTTCGCGTGGGTCCTTACTCGTCCCGCCCGTGATGTCGATGGGCACGAACGTCTTGTCCACTGCAAACTGGATGTCGGCCATGTCGGCCGTGCCAAACTGCGCGGCCGAGATGGGAATGCGGTGCAGCTCGAGGTGCTGGGGCGTCACGGCGATGTCGGCGAGCACGGCGTCGCCGATCGTGACGCGGACCTGCTGCGGCTCGTTGAAGACCCCGCCAGGATTATCCAGTTCCAGGAACAGGACGCTCGCCTTGTGCGGGTTCTTGACGACCAGCGTGGCGACCTTCTTCGTCCACTGCCACGTGACGTTCGAGTTGTGCTCGACCGATTCGGCCGGATGCCAGCCACTCTTGAACACGGTGGGCAGGTTGTCGCTCTGCGGCTGCAACTGGAGCGTCGCCACCTTGTAGGCCTGCTGGCCGGCGTCCTCGCCCGCGAGGGTGAGTCGCTTGCCGCTCGACGGCGAGTAGAGCCCAATCTGCAGGGCGGCTTCGCCCACGTAGGGAAACGCCGGGATGAAGACCGTCCGCGTGTACTCGATCGTCTGGCCGGGCTTCCACTGCGAGGTGGGCGTCGGCGGCACGTGGTCGTCGGTCCACATCAGGACGTTGTCCGCGTCCACGACATGCACCATGACGCGGTAGTCCTGGTCGAAGTGGGCATCGCCGGCCACGACGAACTTGTACGCGAGGTCGATCGGACTGCCGATGGGTGCCTTGTCGCGATTGATGTGCAGCGACGCGGTCGCGACGGGTGTGCCCTGCGGCGTTGCGCGCCGGCACGCGGCAAGCGCGCCGAACGAAACGAGCACGACAAAGAGGGCGGCGTAGGCAGGGCGACAGCGACAGGGTCGGGACATGGCGGGCGTCAATCCTCGGCAAGCGCGCGACAAACGTGGGCGCCGCGCGATGTTAGTTCAGTTGTCGCATCTCCCGCAATCTGTTACAGTTCCGCGCAATCACGGGCCGCACCGAGAACCCGTCCACCTGGGAACCGTCCGTCCACCTGATGTCAGCAGAAGCGCTCGGACTCGTCGAAACCAAGGGACTCATCGGGTCGGTGGAGGCCGCCGACGCGATGGTCAAGGCTGCGAAGGTGACGCTCATCGGCACCGAGTTCATCGGCGCGGGATACGTCACGGTGCTCATCCGGGGCGATGTGGGGGCCGTCAAAGCCGCGACCGACGCCGGGGCCGCCGCCGCGCGGCGGGTTGGCGAGTTGGTGTCCGTCCACGTGATCCCCCGGCCGCATGCGGAAGTCGAACGCATCCTGCCGAAAGCGCCCGTCTGATGGCCGAGGCCGCAGCCCCCCCGCGCGATCGCGATCTCGCCTCGATCGCCGAGGCTCGTGCGCTCGCGCAACGCGCCAAACAGGCGTGGCTTGCGCTGGCCGAACTGTCTCAGGAGCGCATCGACGCCATCGTGGACGCGATGGCCGCCGCCGCAACGGCCCAGGCAGAGGCGTTCGCGCACCTCGCGGTCGAGGAAACCGGCTACGGCGTGGTCGCCGACAAGATTCAGAAGAACCGCTTCGCGTCGGAGCGTGTCCACGCGTTCATCCGCCCCATGAAGACGGTCGGCGTCATCGCCCGGCACGAGGCGACGCGCGTCGTGGAGATCGCGGAGCCCTTCGGCGTGGTCGCCGCCATCATCCCGTCCACGAACCCGACCTCCACGGCCATCTACAAGCTGCTCATCGCGATGAAGGCCCGGTGCAGCATCGTGCTCAGCCCCCACCCCTCCGCCGTCAAGTGCATCACGCGTGTCGCGGAAGTGCTCGAGGACGCGGCGCGGCGGGCGGGCGCCCCGGCGGGCGCCATCAGCTGGATGACCACGGTCACCCTCGAGGGCACGAACGAGCTGATGAAGCACCGCGACGTGGCGGTCATCCTCGCCACCGGCGGCATGGGCCTGGTCCGCGCGGCGTACAGCGCCGGCAAACCGGCCTACGGCGTGGGCCCCGGTAACGCGCCGGCGTACATCGAGCGGACGGCGAACATCAAGAAGGCTGTCCTGGACATCATCACGGGCAAGACGTTCGACAACGGCGTGCTGTGCTCGTCGGAGAACTCGGTCGTCGTGGACGAAGCGGTGGCGGAAGACGTCAAGCGCGAGTTCCAGGCGCAGGGGGGATATTTTCTGAGTCCCACCGAAGCCGACGCGGTGGCCCGGGTGCTCGTCACGGCGCAGCGGCTGCCCAACCCGGCGCTCGTCGGCAAGTCGGCCGCGATCATCGCCGAGAAGTGCGGCGTGTCGGTGCCTGACGGCACGAGGGTCCTCATTGCCCCGCTCGCCGGTGTCGGACGCGACTATCCCCTCTCCGTCGAGAAGCTGTGCCCGGTTCTGTCGTTCTATGTCGTGCGCGATTGGCACGAGGCGTGCGACCGCTGCAAGCAGATCCTGCGCTACGGGGGGATGGGCCACACCATGTCCATCCACTCGCAGAACGACCAGGTCATCCTGGAATTCGGTCTGAAGAAGCCCGCCTTCCGCATCCTCGTCAACACGCCGACGACGCTCGGATCGATTGGCCTCACGACGGGCCTGGATCCGGCACTGACCCTCGGCTGCGGCGGCTACGGCGGCAACATCACGTCGGACAACATTTCGCCGCGCCACCTGCTCAACATCAAGCGGCTCGCCTACGAGCTCGTGCCGGCGGCGCGGGCGTTGGGCCGCGGCGCTGGGCCTGCCGCGGCCTCCGACGCGCCAGGCCGCCAAGCTCCGCCCAAGACGGGCATCAGCGCGGACGCCCTGACCAGACAGA
>JBEQUD010000329.1:0-3865 GCA_040349235.1 Acidobacteriota bacterium | reverse complement strand
AACTGCATCTCACGCGCGCCCTGCGCGGCGTCGCCCGCACGAAGCTCACCTTCTCGTCAGATCGGGATGGCGAGCGCATGGCGGGCACGGTCGAGAACCGGACCGGCAAAGAGATCTACATCGCCGACTACGACGGCGAGAACCAGCGGCGCGTGACCATCGGCCGTTCGCTGAACATCACGCCGACATGGTCGCCAGATGGGCGGTCGATCGCCTATTCGTCCTACAAGCGCGGCCAGCCCAACATCTTCATCCAGAATATCTATCAGGGCACAATGGAGGAGTTGACGAAAGAGGGCACGGGCGACAACTACACGCCCGCCTGGTCGCCCGATGGGACGCGCGTATGCTTTTCCTCGACACGCGACGGGAACCCGGAACTCTACGTGGCCAACCGGGACGGCTCGAATGTCAGGCGTCTGACGAACCATCCGGGCGGCGATATCACGCCGACGTGGTCGCCCTCCGGGACCCAGATCGCGTTCACGTCCGACCGCACCGGGACGCCGCAGATCTACATCATCGGGGCCGACGGGCTCGGGCTGCAGAAGCTGACGTCGGAATCCTATGCCGACCGCGCGACGTGGTCGCCCGCCCCCTACAACGAGATCGCCTACACTGCGCGGACCGGGCCCGGCAACGACATCAAGGTCATGGTGCTGGCGACGCGCGACGTCCGGCAGATGACGTTCGGCGAGGGCACGAATGAGAGTCCGGCATGGGCACCAAACGGCCGGCACCTGGCCTTCACCTCGTCGCGGTCGGGCAAGACGCAGATTTTCGTGATCGGCCGGGACGGCAAGAACCTGAAGCAACTCACCCGAACGGGCAGCAACTATCAGCCCAACTGGTCCAACTGATGGAGTTCACGATGGCACTTCGACCGGCGGTCCGCGCGGCCGTGTACGCATTCCTCATCACCACTCTTGCCGCCGCGCTGGCCTGCGGCGGCAAGAAACCGCCCGTCGCGCGTCCCGCACCGCCGCCTCCCCCGCCGCCCGCGGCATCGACCGACGTCCCGCGCCCGCCGGCGCCGCCCCAGCCCGTCGCCGAGCCGACGGTTGTGCCGCCAGAGCCGGTGCCGGCCGACACGATTGCGTCCGGGTCGCTGGACGACCTCAACCGCAACTCTCCGCTCAAGCCGGTCTTCTTCGACTACGACAGCAGCGAGTTGAGCGGTGCGGCGCAGGCGGCCCTGACCGAGAACGCCGCCACGCTGAAGCGGTATGCGGCCTGGACGGTGACCATCGAAGGACATTGCGACGAACGCGGCACCGCCGAGTACAATCTGGCCCTAGGCGAGCGGCGCGCCGTCGCCGCCCGGACGTATCTCGTGTCGCTCGGCGTGTCCGCCGATCGCGTCCGAACGGTCAGCTACGGCAAGGAGTTTCCCTTCGATGCCGGACATGACGAGGCCGCCTATGCCAAGAACCGACGCGCACATTTTGTGATCACCGCGAAGTGAGACTACGCATGGCCCCTCGCATCCCACGCGCACTCGGCGCGCTGTTGTTGGCCGCCACGGTGGCCACCCCCGCGTTCGCGGTGGACAAAGAGCACCGGCAGATTGCCGCCGACGTGCGCGTGCTCCAGGAACAGAACCAGCAGCTGCAGAACCTTCTGGCCTCCATCGCCGAGGCCATCAAGGCGGTCAACGCCCGCATCGACGAGCAGGCCAACGCCACCCGCAAGACGCTCGCCGACGAGAAGCTCGTCATCGACAACCTGACCAACGACGTGCGCGTCATCCGCGAGAAGCTGGACGACAACAACGTCCGCCTCGGGTCGTTGAGCCAGGAAGTCGATGCCCTTCGGCAAGGCGTTCAGCAGCTCGGCACACGGACCTCCGCGCCCGATACGGCTGCGCCGCCGCCGGACAGCGCGGTTGCGCCGCCCGGCGCCCCCCCGGTGTTCGCCCCCGGCACGTCGCCGGACAAACTGTTCGAGACCGCGCAGAGCGACTACTTCCTCGGGCAATGGGATCTGGCGATCGCCGGGTTCGAAGCCTTCATTCGCGCCTTCCCGAAAGGGGACAAGGCGGACGACGCCCAGGTCGATATCGGGAACTGTCATCTGCAGGCCGGGCGGAACGACAAGGCGGTCGATGCCTACGACCTGGCGATCCGGACCTATCCCGGCGGCAACGCGCTGCCCGAGGCGTTCTATAAGAAGGGGCTCGCGCTCAAGAACCTGAAGCAGCTCGATCGTGCACGCGATGCCTTCGACACCGTTGTGAAGACGTATCCCAACAGCGCCGAAGCCAGTCTCGCGCGGCAGCAGCTCGCGCAGGCCACGCGGTAATCGCGTTACAATTCCCCGACTAATTTCCCAAGAGGGTTATGGGCAGCGTAAATAAAGTCATTCTCGTCGGCAACCTGGGCCGAGACGCCGAGTTGCGCTACACGCCCGGCGGTGCCGCGGTCGCCACGCTCAACATGGCGACGACGGAGGTCTGGAACGACAAGGCCGGGCAGCGCCAGGAAAAGACCGAGTGGCACCGCGTGGTGCTGTGGGGCAAGTCAGCGGAGTCACTCGCGGAGTACCTGACGAAAGGCAAGCAGATTTACGTCGAGGGCCGGCTGCAGACACGGCAGTGGGACGACAAGGACGGCAACAAGCGGTACACCACCGAGATCCGCGGCGACCGCGTCGTTCTCCTCGGGGGCGGTGGCGGCGGCCGCGGTGGCTCGGCCGACCGCGGCTCGGATATGGGCGGCGCTGCCGGCCCCGTTCACGATCAGTCCGAACCGCTCACCGACGACGACATCCCGTTCTAGACGGTTCCCTCTTGTCGCCGGTTGTCTTGTCCCAGCCGGCTGACTCGTTCTCGGTCGTTCTCGCTCGTCCTGGCTTGTGCCGGTTCGCGGTCCTCGACGCCGCTCCCCCGCCGAGGGCCGCGGTCATTCTGGGATGGGCGAGGCGTGCCGTCCCATCGCCGTCACGAGCTCGTGCCAGATGTCCGCAGCGGTCGGGAGCCGCAGGGCGCGTCGCGCCACGGCCCGGAGCTCGTCGAAGCGCACCCCAGCCAGCATCTCCTTCGCAGCGGGGATAGCCCCCGGCGTCATGCTGAATTCGGTCAGCCCCAGGCCGACGAGCAGCCCCAGCAGTAAGGGATCGGATGCCATCTCGCCGCACACGGCGACGGGAATGCGCTGCCGGAAGGCGGCGCGTCGTACCATCAGCAGCAATCGCAGAATGGCCGGATGCAGCGGCTCGTAGAGGTTCGAGACGCGCTCGTCCGCACGATCGACGGCCAGGCAGTACTGGATCAGGTCGTTTGTTCCTATCGTGAAGAAGTCGGCTTCCTTGGCCAGGAGATCGGCGGTGTACGCCGCGGCTGGTACTTCGATGACGACCCCGATCGGAACATGGGGAATCTGTTCGCCGCGCGCTGCGAGCTCTGCGGCCACGCCGCGCACCAGGCGCCGGGCCTCGCGCAACTGCTCGACGCTCGACACGAACGGGAACATGATGCGGAGCTGGCCGTGGGAGGCTGCCCGCAGCAACGCGCGGATCTGCACGCGGAACAGCTCGGGCTGCTCGAGGCTCAGACGAAGGCCGCGGAGCCCCTGGCGGGCCGAGCGCGAGTCGGGCGGACGGACGACGCCCCTCGGCCAGTTGCGGAGTGACGCGATCTGGTCCTCGTCAACGTCGAACGTCCGCACGGTCACCGGACCGGGGGCCATCCCCGCGATCATGCCGCGGTAGGTCTCGTACTGGCGCTCTTCGTCAGGCAGCGTCCCGCCACTCGGCAGCAGAAACTCTGAACGATAGAGGCCGATGCCCTCTGCCCCGGCGTACCGCGCCGTCGCCAGATCGTTGGGGAACTCGATGTTGGCCTCGAGCCGGATGCGGATGCCGTCCG
>JBEQUD010000279.1:0-2374 GCA_040349235.1 Acidobacteriota bacterium | reverse complement strand
CACTGCGACGAGTTCATCATGGGCTTCGAACAAGGGTACGACACCATCGTCGGCGAACGCGGCGTCCGGCTGTCCGGCGGGCAGCGGCAGCGCGTGGCGATCGCGCGCGCGATCCTCGCCAATCCGCGGCTCCTCATCCTCGACGAGGCCACCTCGAGCCTCGACAGCGAGAGCGAGGCGCTTATCCAGGATGGCCTGCGGTCCCTGCGCGCGGGCCGCACGACCTTCGTCATCGCCCACCGGCTGTCCACCATCCGCAGCGCCGATCAAATCCTCGTCCTCGAGGGCGGCGAGATCGTCGAACGCGGGACGCACGAGGCGCTGCTCGAGGCGGGCGGCCGCTACCGCCTGCTGTATGACAAGCAGTACCGCTTCGAGCGCGACCGGTTCATCAACCCAGGCGAGGACTTCACCCCCGAGCCCGAGGCTGTCGTCGCGGCGCCGCGGGTTCGCGCCAACAGCGCGCTCTAGGCGGGCTATGATTTGACCATGTCCAATCGCCGCGTCTCGACCGACGCCATTTTCGTCGGCGCCGTGGTCGCTCTGCTGAGCGGCTGCTCATCCACCGCCGCGCAGCCGCCCAAGCCGATCTTGCCGGGCGACATCGTTGCCACGGTCGGTGCCACCAGGTTCACCCTGGCGCAAGTGGACGAGAAAGCGCTCGAACAGGAGACGGGGTCGTTTGGCGGCATGAAGCTGTCGCAGGCGCTGTACGAGGCGCGGCGCGCGGCCATCGAGGACCTCGTGGACGACGCCCTCATCGCGCAGGACGCCGCCGCCCGCAAGCTCGCCCGAGAAGCCGTCATCGAGCAGGAAATCACCGCGAAGGTGGCCCGCGTCACCGACGCGGACATCGCCGCGTGGTTCGGTCAGAACCAGGCGCGGGTGCAGGGGGCGACGCTCGACCAGGCCCACGACGCGATCGGCTCGTTCCTGCTGCAGCAGCGCACGCAGACGGCGCGCGAGGCCTACGTCACCCGCCTGCGCGGCACGGCGGATATCCGGGTCGCGCTCAATCCGCCGCGTCAGTCCGTGCCCGCCGCGGGACGGCCGGCCAAGGGGCCCGCGAACGCGGCGATCGAGATCATCGAGTTCTCGGATTTCCAGTGCCCGTTCTGTCTGCAGGCCTTTCCGACCGTCAACCAGGTGATGGCCACCTACGGGGAGAAGGTGCGTCTCGTGTACCGGCACTACCCCCTTCCCAATCACGCCAATGCCCGACCTGCCGCGGAAGCCGCGCAGTGCGCCGCCGAGCAAGGCCAGTTCTGGCCGTATCACGACCGGCTCTTCGGGGGTCAGTCCCGCCTGACCGAAGCGGACCTGAAGCAATATGCCGCCCAGATCGGACTCAACACCGGCGTCTTCAACGCGTGCGTCGATTCCCACAAGTACAAGGCTGACGTCGAGGCCGACATCAAGGCAGGCAACGCCGCTGGCGTGACCGGGACGCCGGCCTTCTTCATCAACGGGCGATCGCTCAGCGGCGCCCAGCCGTTCGCCGAATTCAAGCGGCTCATCGACGACGAGCTCGCCGCCAAACGGCCGTAGCGGCCAACCGGGTGCTCGGCCTACCGGGAGGCGGGAGGCCGGCCTACCGGAGCAAGAGCGGCAGGTTGTGGACGACCGAGAAGACGACCGCCGCGACCGAGGCGACGACGCAGACGATGGCCGCGATGACGTGGTCGCCCTTCTCGCGCGCGAGCGGGTTGAGGAGCGCCGAGACCCCGTAGCCACCCGCAAAGCCACCGAGGTGCGCGTAGTTGTCGGTCCCGGGCATGATGAGCCCCATCACGATGAACATCACCGCGAGGCGGGTCGCCTGCCCGCGGATGAAGCTGCTGCCGCTCTTGCCCCCGTAGTGCACGAGCGCGCCGACCAGCCCGAGAATCGATGCCGAGGCACCGATCGTAAACGGCGCCCCGTGGAGGAGCGGAATCGGCACGCCGCCGAACACCCCGGCCGCGGTCGAACTCGCGAGAAACCCGCAGACCCCCGCGACGGTGTAGACGATGATGGCCCTGGCCGACCCGAAGAACTCCACCGCGCTCGGGCCAAGGATGTTCACCCAGTACATGTTGAACACGATATGGAGCAGGCTGCCGTGCAGCCAGCTGGCGCTCAGGAGCGTCCACCACCAGCCGAATTGGAACACGGGGATGGCCCCCGACATCCCGAACAGCAGCAGGGCGTTCGAGCTGGGCGTCAGAAACGAAAGCCCCCCGCCGACGACCTGCAGATCGCGCCCGGACGCCAGCAGCGTCAACACGTAGAGCACGCTGCACGTCCCGATGACGATCGGGACGAACCCGAGGTCGGTCCCGAGGCGGCGGACGAGCGGGCCATATCCCCAGAGGCCCGGGCTCTGGCGGCCGCA
>JBEQUD010000278.1:0-6803 GCA_040349235.1 Acidobacteriota bacterium | reverse complement strand
GTACTCCTTCTCCCTGGACGACGCGGCGCTCCGGGCTTCGGAAGCCGAGCTCGAAGCGTGGCTCTACAAGCACACGACCGCCTACATGCTCGACGGCGTGCCGCCCGACGTGTTCGCGCTCGACGTGCCGGGCCTCGCGCGCACGTCCCTGCGCGACGTCATCGCGCACACGAGCGACGTCACCGCACCCGTGGACCGCGTGTGGCAAATCTTCCTCAGCGCGCGGCTGCACCGCGAGACCGCGCTCTCGATGCACATGTTCGGCTGCTACGCGACCGTGCGCATGCCGTATATCGATAACGACGTCATCGACACGTTGCTCGGCATGCCGGCGTCGGCAAAGCTCGGCGACGAATTGCAGACAGACATCCTGCGCCGCCGCAAGCCGGCGTTCCTGGACGTAGTCAACTCGAACACGGGCGCGCGCATGGGCGCCGGGCGCATCGAGCGCGAGGTGGCCCGCTTCCGCATGCGCGTCAGCGCCAAGCTGGGCCTGAAGGGCTATCAACCCTACGAGCGCCTCGGCCTCTGGCTGAAGCGCGAGCTCAAGCCCATCGTCGATCGCGTGCTCCTCGGCGACGAGTTCTTCGCGCGGGGCCTCTTCCGGCCCGACGCGGTCAAGCGCGTGGTGGACGAGCACATGACCGGTCGGGGCAACCACACCTTCCTGCTGATGTCGCTGCTCATCTTCGAGATGGGGCAGCAGATGCTGGCCAACCCCGAGGGGTTCTCGGTCGAACCCTGAGCGCGCCTCGGCCGGATCCTTGAGGGCCCCTGACAGTTGATGGGCAGACTGCCGCCGCGTCCGCACGCACCGCGTTACGAAAGCCTGGACACATGGCGGGGCCTGGCGTGCCTGCTCGTGTTGGTCAATCACGGCGTGTTCTACAACGCGGCGCTGCCCTCGATTGCCCCCGCCTGGCTGGGGCACATCAACGCCCTCATCGCGACCGTGGCTGCTCGGTGCTGGGCGGGCGTGCCCGTCTTCTTCGTCATCAGTGGGTACTGCATTTCCGCGACCGTGGATAGCCACCGGCGCAAGCGCACGTCCGTGCCGACGTACTTCCTCAAGCGATTCCGGCGCATCTTTCCGCCCTACTGGGTCGTGCTCTTTGGCACGGCGCTCGTCATCGGCGTCGGCGACGTCCTGGGGTCGGGGGTGATTACCAGGAACAGCGGGCTGCTCCGTCCCTGGTGGTATTCGCCCGCGCAGTGGGCCGGGTCGATCACGCTGACCGAAATCTGGCGGTATCACCTCGTGGGCGGCGGCAAGGGATTGTTTCTCGGCCACGCGTGGACGCTCTGCTATGAGGAGCAGTTCTATGCCGTTACCGGCGCGCTGCTGTGGCTCTGTCCGCGGCGCTTCTTCCTGGGCGCCGCGCTCGTGACCGTGGCTGTCGCGCTGACGGTGGTGGCGGCCTCGCACGCGGACATCGCCATCGACGGCTTCTTCTTCGACGGCGGCTGGATTCAATTCGCCCTGGGCATCCTGCTCTACTACGCGCTCAACTACACCAGCCGGCCAGGGCAGTGGGCGGCAGCCGCGGTGTTCGGGCTGGTCGTGGCGGCTGCCTTGTCGCGCGGCTCGGCGCTGCTGGCGGTGGACAAGAACGACGCGCAGGCATACCTCGTCGCCGGGTTGTTCGCGCTGACGGCCCTCGTGCTGCGTCCCTTCGACCAGGACGCTGTCCAGTCGCGCGTGTTGCAGCCGATTCGCTGGTGCGGCCTGATGTGCTACAGCCTCTACCTGGTCCATCTGCCGGTCACGAACCTCATTCGTGCGGCGCTTGGCGCGGCGGGTGTTGTGACCGGCGCGCTGTCGCCGTTCATCTCGCTGCCGCTCTGCGGCATTCCCTCGATCTGGCTGGCCTGGCGCTTCCATCTGGCCGTGGAGCGGAAGTTCATGAACTCGCCCTCGCCCGGCGCAGTTGCCCGACCGGCCTGACGCGGCGCACCGCGTAGGGTACGGGGCACTGCACGGGGCCTTGCGGTTCTGCATCGTCAAAGCGTGCAGAACGCGGCACGCCGCCATTGTTCGCCCGCGGCGCGCCCGTCGTCGGTTAAAATATTGACTGCCCTCAAGATGCCTACGCCCCCCCAGCCCGTCCGAGTCGCCGTCGTCGGATGCGGCGCCGTCACAGAAAGCTTCCATCTGCCCGTGCTCGCCGGCCACGACGGCGTTGTCGTGACGGCGCTCGTGGACCCCGACCTCGCGCGCGCCGAGCGCCTTGCTGCCCTCTACAAAGTGCCGCGCACGTTTGCCTCGGCTGATGCGCTCACGCCGGAGGTCGCGGATGCGGCGCTGCTGGCGACGCCCGCGTTCCTCCACGCGCCTGGCTCCATCGACCTGATGCAGCGTGGTCTGCACGTGCTCGTCGAAAAGCCCATGGCGCTGACGCTCGCGGACGCCGAGCGCATGGTCGCGGTGGGCCGCGAACGGGGCGTCGTGCTCTCGGTCGGGCTGTTCAGACGGCTTCTGCCCGCCATCCGGTTGTTCCGCGCGGCGCTCGATGCGGGCCAGATCGGCGAGCTACGGCGCGTCGATGCCGAAGTGGGGGACGCCTACACCTGGCAGCTGACGACGATGGCGGGCATGCAACGGGAACGGGCCGGCGGCGGCATCCTCGTGGACATGGGCCCGCACGTCCTGGATCTGCTGCTGTTCCTCTGTCCCGGTGTCCCGGCGCTCGTCAGCTACGCGGACAACGCCTCCACGGGCATCGAAACCGACTGCGAGATCGGCCTGCGGCTGCAGCACGGGGGCACGACCGTGCCCGGGCGCGTCGAGTTGAGCCGCACCCGCCGGTTGCGCAACAGCATCCGCGTCGAAGGGACGCGCGGCACGCTCGAGTGGATGTTCGGCGAGCGGTCGCGGCTGCTGGTTGACGCCGGGCGCACGGTCCTGGACGCGCAGGACGGTGCCGCGCACCCGGTGTCCACCGAAGTGCGCTGGGCCGACGAAATCGAGCAGGGCGGCTACGAAGGCTTTCGCGCGCAGATCGACGATTGGGTGCGGGCCATTGGTGGCCGTGGCGAGGCGCAGCTATCGGGCGCCTCGGTGCTGCCGAGCGTGCGTTTGATCGAGGAATGCTACGCGCAGCGTGCGCCGCTCGACGAACCCTGGTTCGCCGAGGCGCTGCCGTCGGTGCCTGCCGCCAAGCGGCCAGTGGCCGAGCCGGGCCGCCGCGTGCTCGTGACGGGCGCCAGCGGGTTCATCGGCTGCCGGCTCGTCGAGCGCCTGCACTACGCGTCGGACTGGCGTCCGCGCGCGCTCATCAGAAACCCCGGCCGTGCGGCGCGGCTGGCCCGCATGCCCATCGAGTTCGCGATCGGCGACCTGGCCTCGCCCTCCGACCTGGCGAAGGCGCTCGAGGGCTGCGACGCCGTCGTGCACGGCGGCATCGGCACGTCGTGGCGCGAATCCGAGCGCATCGCCACCACCGTCCAGGGCACGAAGAACCTCGTGGACGCGGCCCTCGCGGCCGGCGTCAAACGCTTCGTCCACATCAGCACGCTCGCGGTCTACGGCGAGAAGGTGGCCGGCAGCCTGACCGAGGACACCCCCGTCAGCCCGACGAAGGGGTGGGACTATGCGGAAAGCAAGTTCGCGGCCGAACAGATTGTCCTCGCGGCCGCCGCCAAGGGCCTGCCCGCCGTCGTGCTGCGCGTGGCGGTGGTCTACGGCCCCCACAATATGACCGTCGTGGTGCGGCCGCTCGAACACCTTGTGCAGAATCGCCTTGTGCTGGTCGATTGCGAGGGGGTGCCGTCGAACACCATCTACGTGGACAACCTGTGCGAGGGGATTCGCCTCGCGCTCGACGCCCCCGCCCAGGTGAACGGCGAAACCATCCTTCTGAGCGATGACGACGGCTTCACGTGGGGCGACTACTACGGCTATTTCGCGCAGCAGATCGGCGCGACCGTGCGGCATGCGCCCAAGCGTGCGGCGGAACAGCCCGCCGCGAGCGCGTCCCCCTCGATTCTGTCGCGCTGGCTGGCGAGCACGCGCGACGCCATCACGTCGCCCGAGACGAAGGGCTTCGCGAAGCGCATCTACAACTCCGACCCCTGGGGCACCGCCGCGCGCTGGTTCGTCGAGACGTACCCGGGCGCGGTCGCCGCCATTGCCGCGAAGGTGCGGCCCGAGGAAGGGCTCGTGTACCGGCCGCAGCCGGGGCCCGAGCCGCCATCGACGTTCTCGGTGGATCCGATTGCGGCCCGCGTCAGCACCGCGAAAGCCGCGCGCCTACTCGGCTTCCACCCGGTGGTGCCCCGCCCTCGTGCCATGGCGCTGACGCTGGCGTGGGCGCGCTACGCCCGCATCGTTCCCAACGCCGACCAGAACCTCGTTCTGAACGTCCCGGAGAGCCCTGTGACGACCGTTGATCAGAGTGTCGGGTCGGGGCCAGACGCGAACCCCACGCCCGCGGAGACCGCCGTAGGCGGCTGATGTGACCACACTAATGTGATGACGATGCCTCGCCGCGTGCTCTTCCTCGCGTGGGCGCCGTTCTTCAGCGGCGCGGAGCGGGCGCTGCTCTTGACGCTGCGCTCGCTCGATCCGGCGCGGTACGTACCCATCGTCCTCGCGGGGACGGATGGCGAGTTCGTCGCGCACGTTCGGGACATGGGCATTTCGTGCGACGTCGTCCGGCTCGAGCCGCTCGACAGGCGTCGGCCTCTCGCGTCCGCGCGGTCGGTCGCCGCGGTCGTCCGCGCGGCCGTGCGGCATCGCGCGTCTCTCATCCACAGTAACGAAACACCCAGCTTCCAGCCGGGGGGCTATGCCGCGCGCCTGCTGCGGGTGCCGGCAGTCACGCACGTGCGGTTTCCGGACACGCGCAGCGGCTACGGCTGGTTCCTCCGTCCGGGCTTTTCGCTGGCGCTCTTCGTGTCGCGCGACCTCATGACGACCGCCCTGGCCGAAGCACCTGACGTGTTCGAGGGACGTTCGGAATTTCTGCACGACGGCGTCGAAACACAGGCGGAATGGTCCGAGGCCGAGACCGCGCGGTGCCGGCAGGAGCTCGGGCTGCCCGAGGGGCGTCCCATCGTCGCGATGGCCGGGCAGGTCGCCGAGGTCAAAGGCATCTGGGATTTCGTCGAGGCCGCGCGCATCCTTGCCGAGCGGGGGCCTGAACCGTTGTTCGTCGTGCTCGGCGACGACCTCAAGAACGAAGGCCGCAGACGCCGCGCGATGGAAGAGCGCGTGCAGGCGCTCGGCCTGAAGGACCGCTTCAGGTTTCTCGGCTTCCGCAGCGACGCGCCGCGCGTCGTCCAGGCGTTCGACATCATCGCCGTGCCCTCGCACGTCGAGCCGCTCGGGAACGCGACGCTCGAGGCCATGGCGGCTGGCCGGCCCGTGGTCGGGAGCCGTGTGGGCGGCATCCCAGAAATGCTCGTGGACGGCGAGACAGGGCTGCTCGTGCCGCCCTCCAGCCCCGTCGCCCTCGCGGACGCGATCGCGACCATCGTCGCCGACCCGGCCCTGCAGGCCCGGATGTCCGCCGCGGCCCGCCAGCGCGCACGGGGCGCCTTCAGCATCGAGACGCACGGCCGCCGGCTGCAGACGCGCTACGATCGACTGTGTTCACCCGGCGTCGTTCATGTTGAAACGGAAAGCGAACTCGCATGAAAGGCTTAATCCTCATCTACCTGATCACCGTGGTGGCCGCGCTCGTCGCCCTGCGGCGCCCCAAGATCGGGCTCTACGTCTACATCTGCTTCTCGGTCCTGCGGCCGCAGTCCATCTGGGGGTGGGCGGGGGATCTGAACAGCATCAGCCTGCTGGTGGGGGTGGCGCTGCTCGTCGGCTGGGGGATGAGCGGCTTCGGCGACTGGCAGATCGGCCGCGGGAAGCCCATCGTGACGGCCTTCCTCGTGTTTGCCGGATGGTCGGCGCTGTCGGCCACGCAGGCCGTGAATACCGGCCGTTCGTTCACGGCCATCGTCGAGCTCTCGAAGATCCTGCTGCCGTTTCTCGTCGGCGTCACCATGCTCAAGGACGAGAAGGACTGGAAGCCGGTCCTCTGGACCATCGTCCTGGCCCAGGGCTACGTCGGCCTCGAGATGAACATGAACTACGTGCTGAAGGGCTACAACAGCGCGGTGGACGGCTTCGGCGGCATGGACAACAATTGCTTCGGCGTGAGCCTCGTGACGGTCTTCGGTCTTGCGATCGCCCTCGCCATGTCCACAAAAAAGTTCTCCCATCGCGCGCTCGCAGCCGCATCCGCGGCGCTGATCCTCCACACCACGATGTTGACGAACTCGCGCGGCGCCCTGATGGGGCTGCTCGCCGTGGGCGGCACGGCGCTCATCATCCTGCCCAAGCGGCCGAAATACCTGATTCCCTTCGTGCTGGCCGCCGTGCTGGCCGTCCGTTTCACCGGGCCCGAGCTGGCGGCGCGCTATGCGTCGGCGTTTGTCTCCGGCGACTCGCTGGACTCGTCGGCGGAAAGCCGGCTCGACTTGTGGGCGGACTGCCTCCGGGTCGTCCAATCGGCTCCGGTGCTCGGCCTGGGCCCGTGGAACTGGCGCGCCGTCTCGTCGAGCTTCGGGTGGACGCAGGGGAAATCCGCGCACAGCGTGTGGATGGAAACGGCCGCCGAGACGGGGGTGCCAGGCGTGCTCGCCCTGCTGTCGATCTTCGTGCTGGCCGGGTTCAAGGTGTGGGCGATCTCGCGCGAGCGCCTGACCGACGCCAACCGCGAGGAAAAGGCCGTGGCTGCGGGCGTGATTCTGTCGCTCGTGGGGTTCGTCGTGTCGGGGCAGTTCGTGTCGGTGACGGGGCTCGAGGC
>JBEQUD010000273.1:0-2618 GCA_040349235.1 Acidobacteriota bacterium | reverse complement strand
CTCGGCCGCCAATGATTCCGCGGACCAGAAGGCGGTGCTGGCGACGCTCGACGCGATGGCCAAGGCGACCATCGCCAAGGACATCGCGACGCTCGGGAAGATCTACGGCGACGACATCACCTACAGCCATTCGGCCGCGCAGACGCAGACCAAGGCCCAGGTGCTCAAGTCCATCGAAGGCCCGGGCATCGCCGAGTTCATGAAGTTCAGCGACATGACCGTCCGCGTGTACGGCAACGTCGCGCTGGCCAAGGGCGTGTGCGATTTCCGGAACGGCATGCCCGGCAAGTTGTTCGACAACCACCTGAACATCCTGTGGGTCCTGGTCAAGCGGGCAGAGGGCCCCCACGGCTGGCAGATCGTCGCCCGGCAGACCACGCGCATCGGCCCGTCGATCGGGACGCCAGTTCCCACGAAGTGAACCCGCGGCGGACGCGCGCCGCGTCCGCGGGTGTCGTTCTCGGGCTCGCGCTGTGGGCGTCTGTGGTGGCGCCGTGGTCGCAGGGCGCCAGCCATCTCCGCGTGCCGCGCGATCGCGAACTCGACGGCATTCAGGAAACCCTGCTCGTTGGCGACCGCATCGAACGGTTGCTCGCCAGTCCACGCTCGTACTACGACACCGCCATTCTCTACCCCGACCGGCATCAACTCCGCTCGACCGAGCCGTTCCTGGGTTTCGCGCTGCTGGGCGTGCCGCTGCGGACACTCGTCGGCCTCGACGACGTGGCCCTCTTCGAAACCCTGCGATGGGGTTTTGTCGTTGCCGCCGCGGGCTACGCTTACCTGATCTTGAGGGCCATCGGCGTGGACCGCGCCACGGCCATGGCGGGCGGCCTCGTCAGCGTGTCACAGCCGGACCTGCTGAACGGCATCGAGCGACTGCAGATCGTCAGCCTCCCGCTGATTCTGGGCGTGGTGTACCACGGGATGAGGGCCTGGACATCAGGCCGGCGCGCCCACCGCGCCGGCCTGTTTGTCGTCGCGGCGCTGTATCCGCTATGCGGCATGGTCAACGTCACGTTCGTCGCCATGGCGGGCGTCTTCGTCCTGCCGACGCTGCTCGGCCCGGCAGCGCGGTCCGGTGCGCGCGCGCGTCTGATGATGTGCGCGGGGCCGCTCGTCTGTGCTGCGGCGGTTGACACCGTGCTCCTCGCGCCGTGGCTCGGTGACCGCACGGACCTGGCGGTGTACGTGAGCGACGCGTTTCTGGCGATCAAGCACTGGAGCCCCGCTCCCGCCCCTGGGCGCCCCGGCGAGTGGCCGGAATTTGCCGCCGCCCGGCTCGGCCTGGGGCTCGTCGCGGCGCTGGCCGTGTCCTGGCTACTCGCCGCCTGGCCCACGCGCGTGGGGACAGGGCAGGATGCCAGCCGCCCGGACGGCCGCGGGCTCGCACCTGCGTCGCCGGGACAACGATATCTGGTCGTCGTCTGCGCCGCGGCCGCAGCCCGTTCCTGGGCCGCACGCGTGCCGGCCGGCCCGGTCGTATCCGCGTGGCTCGGACCGCTGTTTCAGCTCGCGTGCTGGTGCACATTGTTCTGGTCGTGGGCCGTGCAGTGGCGAGCGCGGGGTCACGCCGCCGGGCAGCCCGAGACCAATCTCGCACGAACCGCGGCGGCCCTCGCTGCGGGCGCCGGGGTGTTGGTGTGCCTGATGGCGTTCGGGCCGGTGGCGCCGACCAACGACAGCCCGCTCGCCACCGGCATCATGCGCGTGCTGCTGCACGTGGTGCCGCCGCTCAGGTCCGTCCGCGAGTTCCACCGCATTTGGATTCTCGGCGTGCTGTTCCTGTCCGTGTCCGCGACGGCGAGCCTGGGTGCCAGGCTGCGCGGGCGCAGTCCGATGTTGCGCGCGGGCGTCGCCCTCGTCCTGGCCCTGGCCGCGCTCGTGTCCGTGCTCCGCCGGGACGCGCTGGCCGTCGTTGACGTCACGCCGCCAGCCGGGCTGGTCGCACTGGCCACGCGGGCGCCGCATCCCGGACCGATCTACGTCCATCCGCAAATGGAGTGGAACACGATGCCCGGCGTCTGGATGATTCCCGCCGCGCGGGCACTTCGGCAGCCCATCGTCAACGGGTACCTGGGCATCGCGCCGCCGTGGTTCATCTATGCGGGTCGCGTGCTCGGGCGGTTTCCGGCCCCGGAGGCTGTGTGGCTCCTGCGCCACTGGCGCGTCACCACCGTCGTCAGCGTGGTCGGTGACGTGGGCGCGCAGGACTCGCCCTTCGTGACGAAGGTGTTCGAAGACCCGCGCGGCGCCGTGTACGATATCGCCACGGCCGAGGGCGCGCTGGCGCATCCCTCGGGCGGCCGATGCCTGCCTTCGGACGGCGGCGTCCGAGTGGCCGCGTCGTTCGTCGCGGAACGGGGCGACGGCGGCACGACTCTGGCCGTGACGGGCCCCGGCGGCCTGGCAACGTCCGCCCTGGAGGTGGCCTTCAGGCCCTCGGTCATCGAGGACATGCCGACGGCCATGCTCGTCTACCCGGTGCGCGGCGACGGCGATGCACCGCTCGGCGGGCTCGCGCGCGAGGAGGCACCGCTCAACGCCGGCCCCTCGGGCGGCTGGATTGAATCGCTGGCCGCCGACGCGCTGCTCCTGCGCCAATCCCCCGTTGCGAC
>JBEQUD010000251.1:0-5100 GCA_040349235.1 Acidobacteriota bacterium | reverse complement strand
GCTGTGGCTGGGGCGCCGGGCGACGCGGCGGCGCTCGTGGGGGCTGCGGCGGCTGCGCCCTGCCCGCCGGGGATCGGCACGAAGTCGAGACCAGTGATGGGGTCCTTGTACTTCCGCCGGAGGAACCGCTCCTGGACGAGGACGTCGAGGTTGGGCGGAGGCGTATTCGCGTACTTCCGCTCGAAGAGCCCGATGGCACGCGCATATTGCTGGCCCCGGAACAAGAGCTCTTGCTCTTTCTCCCGCTGCGCGGCCATCCGCCAGACGGGCATGGCCATGGTCGCCATCACGGCCATGATGGCCAGCGCGATGAGGAGCGCCGCCATCGCGTAGCCCCTCTGGGATTGACCGTGTAAGTTCATGCGAATTAAGATGCTTAGCGTCCGATGATAACAGCATTGTGCCGGCGACCGACTACCTCAGTGATTCTCGCCCTCGCGGCCGCCACCGCGGCGGTCATCGCGGCGGGCTGCGAGCGTGCTCCGCTGCTGGCTCCGTCGGGCTCGACGATCACGTTGACGACGTCCACGGTCGCACTGCCGCTGAACGGCACGACGACGATTGTCGCGCAGGTGCTCGAGCCGGCGGGCACCGCGCCCCACAGCGGGACAGTCGTCTCGTTCACGACGAGCCTCGGCAGCATTCAGCCCGCGACGGCCGACACCGACGCGAGCGGCCGCGTGACGGTGACGTTCAACGCCGGCGGGGCATCGGGCACCGCGACGATTCTCGCGAGCTCGGGCGGTGCCTCGGTCGCGCTGACCAGCGCCGTGAAGATCGCCGTCGGTGCCGCCGCGGTGTCGCAGCTCACCTTGAGTGCGGCGCCCGGCTCGCTGCCGGCCTTCGGCGGCAGCACGACGATCACGGCACGAGTCCTGGACGCCGGCGGTAATGCACTCGGCGGCGTGCCGGTCAGCTTCACGAGTGATTTCGGATCCATCGCGCCCGGGACCGTCGTCTCGGACGGCAACGGGACGGCACAGGCGACGCTCGTCACGACCCTCACGTCGAAGGTCACGGCCACCGCCGGCGTGCCGTCCACCTCCGGCACGACGACCACCGCGGCACAGACGGCGACGCTGACCGTCAGCGTCAGTGCGGCGGCGACACTCACTATTACCCCGCCGTCCACACCGCCGAGCGCGGGGCTGCCCGCCACGTTCACGTTCGCGGTCGCCGTTCCGGCTGGGGGAAGCGCGGTGCGCAGCCTCGACGTCAACTGGGGAGACGGCACCGGCACGTCGTCGCTCGGTCCGGTGAGCGGCACGTCGGTGCAGTCGCATGTGTTTGCCCAGTCCGGCACGTATACCGTGCGGGCCACCCTGACGGACGCGGCGGGCAATGTCTCGGCGTATCAGTCCTCCGTCACCGTCATCCCTGTCTCGCGGCCCGTCATCGTCATCACGCCGTCGCCGCAGAACCCCATCCACGGCAACACGGTGAATGTCTCGATTCAGGTGTCAACCGTGCAGGGGCTCGGCGTCATCGACACAATGATCGACTTCGGGGACGGCCAGTCGTCGGACTTCGGCGGGTTGACGTCCACCACCGTACCGCACGTGTACAACGCGGCCGGGCAGTACACGATCACGGTCACGGTGACGGACTCCACCGGCCAGACCACAATCGGCAAGACGTTCATCTCGGTCAGCTGACGCCGACCTACCAGTCCGAGTATTTGCTGCCGTCGAGCGCGTTCTGCTCGGCCCCGCTCTTGACGGCGTAGATGCCGGGTGGCGCCGTCGGGTTGCTCGGGTCGGATTCAGACGGGACGGTCTGCCATGTCTCGGCGCTGGTCGTGAAGGGATCGACCGGGATCTTCCGCAGGTAGCCGTCGCTCACCAGCGCGTCGAGCGTCGTCGGGTACTGCCCCTTGTCGGCGTAGTACTGATCGATCGCGTCGTTCATCCGGAAGAGGTCCTCTTTGAGGACGGCCTCTTTCGAGTGCACGATGCTCGAACGGTACTGCGCCATGCCCACCGTGGCCAGGATGACGATGAGCGTCATCACGACGAGCAGTTCGATCATCGTGAACCCGGCGGTCGTGGGCGCCGCGGCGGCGCGAACCGATGTGATCGAGCGCGGAGGTCGTGGCATCACCAATCCGAATACTTCGTGCCGTCGAGGGCCGTGCCCTCGAACGTCGTGTAGACGTCGAACACATTCTCGCCGCCCCAGCGGGTCGCCGTCGGCTTGTCCTGATACGAGCGCATCCCCCAGTCGGCACTGTGGGTCATCGGATCCACGGGAACCCGCCGCAGGAACTTCAGCAGGCGGCCGGTCTGGTCGTTGGCGGCGGCAACCCCATCGACGAGCGTGTCGAGATCGGCCGGATAGCCCTCCGCCCCAGGCTTGAGCTCGGTGGCGCCAATCTGTCCGGTGTCGGCCGCGTCCTTGTACTTGTCGATGGCGGTGCGGATCTCGCGGAGCGCCCGCCGCAACTCCACTTCCCGCTGCCGCGTGGCGGTGACGCGCGCCAGCGGCATGATGGCCGAGGCAAGAATCATGACCATCGTCGAGACGACGAGCAGCTCGATGAACGTGAATCCGCTGGGGCTCCGCACCATGCTGGGCTACTGAACGGTGACCGCCACCGGACGGAACTGCAGCCCCATCGCGGCCCCGCCCGGTCCCGTGGCCGATCCGCTGAGGATGAGCGTCGAGGCGCCGGGGGACACGGGATCGACGAGAACCGCCGCCAGCAGCCCCGTGCCTGCCGCGCCGATGGCGCCGGGCGCGCGCACGATGGTCATATCGACCCGTCCCGGGGCGACCTGCTGCGTGAACGTCGCGTCCGTGCCGCCCGCGCGCATGAAACTGCCCTCCTGGACCGAGCGCACGCGCAGTCGGGCGGGGTCGTAGACCAGGGTCAGTGTGCTCGTGGACAGCCCCGGCGCGTTCGTCACCGACACAGGGATGGTGTACGGGCCACCCCCCACGCGCAGCGCCGTGCCCGGCGGCGTGAGAATCACCTGCGTGGAGCCGAGGCCCTGGGACGTGATGACCGGCTCGGCAGGCCGCGCCGCCGCGGGCGGCGCCAGCTGTGTCACGCCTGGAGCAGGGCCGCTCGGGGCTGTGTCCTGCGGCGCCGTCGGGCGCGGCGCGGCGGGCGCGTCCGGAGCGACCGGTACGACGACGGTCCCCGGCACCGGAGACGAGCCAGGCGGCGGGGAGACCAGCGTGCCGTTCGGGGCGCCGACGCGCGGCGCGGCCGCCGGCGCGGGAGGAACGGCTGGCGCGGGCGCGGGCGCGGACGATGGCTCCGGCGACGCGATGAGGGGCGGCGGTCCGCCGATGCTCAGGTTCTGCAGGGACCCGATGTAGATCGGCCGAAGGTCCGATTCCGTCAGCTCCTGCGTGCGCACGATGTGCGGCGTGAGCAACATCACGATCTCGGTCTGGTCGTTCGTGACGTTGTTGCCCGACAGGGCCTGCTTCAGAAACGGGATGTGAATCGCCCCCGGGAACCCCTGGACCGTATTCGAGTCCTGCGTCTGCATGAGCCCCGCGAGGAGGTTCGACTCGCCATCGCGCAGGCGGAGGCGCGTGGTGACCGTGCGCTGGACGAAGGTCGGCACCGTGACGCCCGCGACGGCCTTGTCCGGGCCGAGGGCGCTGTCGTCGAGCGTGAGGTCGAGAATGATCTCGCCGTCGAGAGACACGCGCGGCGTCATCTCGATGTTCACGCCGACCGACTTGTACGTGTACGAGCTGAGCGGGTTGACACCCGCCCCACCGGTGGCGATGGGCGTGTAGCTGGTGGACACGATGGGGACCTGCTGCCCCACGTTGTATGTGAGCTTCGTGCCCTCGGCGCCCCGCAGCTGCGGCTTGGCGACGATCTTGGTGTGGGTGTCGCTCTCGAGAAAGCGCACGATCGCGGTCGGCACCGCGAGGTAGAAATCGGCCGTGCTGACGCCGCGAGAGATGGTGTTCAGGTTGAAGGGCGGCGGGGAGACCACCGCGCTCGGGGCCGTGGCCGTCCCCGCGGTCACCGTGGCGCCCGGCGTGGCGCCCGTTCCGGTGGACGTGCTGCTGTTCCCTGGCGCGACGACGGGCGAGAAGATCGACCCGACCGCATACTCCGACAGGTTCAAGCCGTAGGTCTTTGTCCGCGTGCGATCGACTTCGAGGATCTCGACATCCACGATGATCTCCGCGCGGGGCCGATCGTTCTGCGCGATGATCTTCTCCATGATCTGCACGACGGCACTGGTCGCGCGAACCGTGATGGTGTTATTCGTCTTGTTCGGCGCGATCTGCGGCTGCACGGCGATACCAGGGATGCGGATCAGCTGGCTGAGCGTCTGGGCCAGTTCCGTGGGGTCGGCGTTCGAGATATAGAACGTCCGGACGACCTGCTCGTCGTACTGCGTGTGTTTGGCCGTCGTGTCCGGAAAGACAAAGATCGAACGCTCGTTCACGACCTTGTACGACAGCTGGCTCATCGTCATGATCTGGTTGAGCGCCTGCTCGAGCGTGACGCCGTCGAGCTGGACGGCGAGCGGCCGCCCGTCCACGATGTCGCGGTCGTAGGTGATGTTGATGCCGGTGGCGCTGGCAATGAACGACAGCACGTCGCGCGGCAGCGTGTTGGGAAACCGGATGAGCGGCAGGACGTCGCGGAAGCTGAGCAGCGCCGGCTCGGCCGATGCCGCCCGTGCCCGGTCCCGCAGTTGCTGGATGGCCGGCGTCGGCCGCGAGGCCTCCGTCCGATCGCGAATCGCCTGCCGCAGCGCGGCGACCTTGTTGAGCACCATGCGATTGCTGGGATCGTACTCGGAGGCCTGGCGGTATTCGCCGAGGGCCGCCTCGAGCTGATCCTGCTGCTCGAACTGCCGTCCGCGCTCGAGATGCGCGCGCGAGGCGGCGAGCATCGCGCGCTGCAGCGCGATGGTGTACCGCGGGTTCCCCGGGTCCGCCTGCACGGCGCGCCGATAGGCCGCGACGGCGTCGTCGAGATTCCCCCCGCGTGATGCCGCCTCGCCCTGTCTGAACGCGCTCCCCGCCGCGCATCCGATGGCCAGCGCCGCCGCGACAACCATCACTCCGAGTGCCTGCGCCCGCTTCGTCACAAAGTCCTCACCAGTGTTCCCTCAG
>JBEQUD010000246.1:0-3160 GCA_040349235.1 Acidobacteriota bacterium | reverse complement strand
CGGCCGAGACGTTTGCCGGGGCGCTTCGCCTGTTCGGGCGTCGCGGCGTCGTGGACCTGGCCGGGCTGATGGGCCTCTATACCGAAAGCGCGCTGGCCTTGAAGGCCTACGACCTGCAGCTGCCGCTGGGACGGACGCCGTCCCTGCCCGTGCGCGGTGTCGCCGCGCCGGGGTGCGCGGCGCATCGGGCCTGGCCACCGAGGGGCGTGTCCTAGTGGCGTCGGATGCCGGCCCGCGAGGCCGCTTTCCTAGCGACCCGAGCTGCGGGCGTCGAGCGACAGCGGACCTGGGCCGTTGGCGAACATGAAGAGCAGGCCAGGCGCCGTCGCGAAGTCGAGCAGGAACTGCTCGAGCTGCGATGGATTCCGGAAGTCAGACCAGAACAGCGCGGGGGCGACGATGCAGAAGCCGGCCAGGAGCAACGCCGCGTAGCGCGTCTTGAACCCGAGCAGGACCATGAGCGACGGCACGATTTGCACGACGATGGCCGGGTAGACGAGGCTCGTCGGCACATGCGGATTGTGCTTCACCATGAACGACTGGATCCGCGCCGTATGTAGGATCTTCGAGACGCCGAAGAAACAGAAGACCACGATCGACATCAGACGTCCGAGGATCAGCAGCGGCCCAATCACGGATGGATTGCTCGCCGCCGATGCGAAGATCCGGCTGCCGCCGCGGGCGTGGTCCCACGACAGCGGGCCGGGTCCGAAGGCGAACATGAAGAGGAATCCGCCCGCGATCGCCAGGTCCTTCTGTCCGATGGTTTCGACGAAGTTGTCGAACCCAAAATGGCCGCGATACAGCAGGCTGGCGAGGATGCAAGCCGCCAAGAGGAGGGCGCCCAGCCGCGTCTCGTAGCCGAGCACGATGAGGACCACGCCGACCAACTGCGCCGCGACCAGTGCCCACACCAAGAGGCCGGGGTCGGGCAGCTTGGTGAACACGTTCAGCGTGTAGTAGAGGAAGATGCCCGTCATCATGAGGCGGGCCACGAGCAGAACGGGCCCCACAAGGGCGTCGCTCCGCAGCATCGGGGCGAAGAGGTCGGACGGTGGACGGTTGTTCATACGGTGTGCGCGGCACTCTATCGGACCTTTTGGAGTAAGGCAACCCGAGGCCTCGGTCCACTTGGTACTTCGGTATCATGGTCCGCGTCCGGGAACAGGAGGCGCGATGTTGACGCGGCGTGACGTGATCATTGGGGTGGGAATCGTGGGAGGCGCCGCGCTGACGCGGCCGTTTGCTCGTGTCTTGGGCGCGGCGCCCGCCAGCCCGCGCGCCCCGCAGCCGGCGACGCGGGTAAACTTTACGGTGCCGCCCGGGGCCTGCGATTCGCACACGTGCGTCATCGGCGACCCCAAAGCATTTCCACCGGCCCCCTCGCGCAGCTATACGCCCGAAGGGGCGTCCATCGAGGAGATGCGCGCGCTCCACCGCGCCCTGCACATCGAGCGCGTCGTCCTGGTGCAGCCAAGCGTCTACGGCACGGACAATGCCTGCACGCTCGACGCCGTCCGACAGTTCGGCGCGAAGGCGCGGGGCGTCGTCGTCCTGGCCGACAACGTGTCCAGCGCGGGCCTCGACGACCTGCAGCGGCGCGGCGCGTGCGGGATGACGAGCGCGGCGGGTGGCGGCCAACCCGAGGACGCCGCCGGCATGCGCCAGCGGTTTCGGGCGGCCGTCGATCGGATCAAGGGCCGCGGCTGGCATCTCGAATTCCACGGACGCCTGGCGGACATCGACGCGATCAAGGCTGACATCATCGCGTCGCCGGTGCCCGTGCTGCTGTTCGACCATTTCGGGGGCGCCCGCCCCGCGCTTGGTCTCGGCCAGCCCGGCTTCGACACGCTCCTCGGCCTGCTCCGTGACGGCAAGGCGTTCGTCGATCTGTCGGCACCCGAGCGCATCTCGAAGCAGGGGCCCGACTATCCGGACGTCGCGCCGTTTGCAAAGGCCTTCATCGCCGCCAATCCCCGGCAGATCGTGTGGGGCACGGGGTGGCCGCATCCCGAACGTGCGCCGGGGCTCGGCCCGACGGACATCGCGCCGCTCGGCCAGGTGGACGATGGCCATGCGCTGAACCTGCTCGGGCAATTCGCCACGACTGACGACCAGCGGCGGTTGATTCTGTCGGAGAATCCGGCGCGCCTCTTCGGGTTCTGAGGGAGCGCCCAGTTCTGAGGCACAATACGGCCGCGCGTCGCTAGGGCGCGCGCTTTTCGACAGGAGAACGGAGCATCATGGTGAGAACCCGAACAGCATCGCTCGCGGCGACCGTGGCACTCGTCTTTGCGGCCGGCGTCTGGACGACGGCGGAGCCACAGGGGACGCCCGCCGGGCAGACGTACGTCACGCCGAAGACCGCGCGGCCCCTCATCTACACGTCGAAAGAGAAGATCGACGAGGGCTTCGCCAAGAACGAGCTGATGCTCCACGAGAGCGAAGGGCTGCACTACATGGTGGAGTCGGCGCAGCGGAGCAAGCCCGGTAGCCCCGAAGTCCACTTGAAGGATACCGACGTGGCCTACGTCGTGAAGGGCGCCGCGACCCTGACCGCGGGCGGGACGGTCGAAGGTATCGTGACGCGGACAGAGGGGCGGCCCGGCGACCTCCATCCGGAATACGAACTGCGCGGCGGAAAGATTGTCGGGGGCACCACCTACCACCTCAAAGCGGGGGACTCGATCGTGATTCCGCCGGGCATCCCGCACTGTTTCTGCGAGCTGTCGTCCGTGCCCTTCTACTACCTGAACATCAAGGTGCGCGCCGACTAGCCGGCTTCCGGCGTTACGGCTTCAGTCCGAACGCGTAGACTTTGGCGTCCCAGGTGGACACATACACGGCGCCGCCCGCCACGACGGGTTCGCTGAAGTGTGTCCAGCCCTGGATGAGACGTCCGCTCGAGTACAGCTCTTTGCCCGTCTCTGCGTCCAAGGCGTAGAGGCGGGCGTTGGTGACCGGCGTGCTCCGCAGCTTCGGGGTGCCGGCATCGAGGGCCGTGTTCTCTCCCGTCTCGAGCGCGAATACCACGCCGTTTGCGACCACGGGCGAATCCGGGACGTGCATGTTGCGCGAACGCCAGACCGGAATCAGCGTGGGCGTGTTGCCCGGCATGGCGACCTGGAACGCCATCACGCTTCCCTCGTTGGCGTCGCCG
>JBEQUD010000240.1:0-2772 GCA_040349235.1 Acidobacteriota bacterium | reverse complement strand
GAATCTGGTCGGCGCAGATGGGCATGAGGACGCTGTAGGGCGTCCCCGCCAGACTGACCAGACCCACGAGGAGCAGCAGCGCCCGCACGGGCGCCGTGGTCGCGACGAAGCGAAGGCCTTCCAGTGTCTCGTGCACCGCGGACGGTCGGCCGGCGGCGACCGGGCGCCGCGGCACGTCCATGAGCAGCAGCCCGGCGATGACCGCGAGATAGCTGAGGCCGTTCAGGAGGAAGCACCAGCGCTCGCCGACCGCCGCAATGACCAGGCCGGCGACCGCCGGCCCCACGACGCGCGCGCCGTTGACCATGGACGAATTGAGCGCGATGGCGTTCATCAGATCCTCGCGGCCGACCATCTCGACGATGAAGGCTTGGCGTGCGGGCACGTCGAACGCGTTGACGAGGCCGAGGCACGCGCCCAGCGCGACGACGTGCCAGACGCGTACGGCGCCGGTGAACGTGAGGGCCGCGAGGGTGAGCGGCAGCACCATGGAGACGGCCTGCGTGATGACGATGATGCGGTGGCGGTCGAAGCGATCGGCCACGGTCCCGCCGATGGTCGAGAACAGGAAGAGCGGCACCTGGCTGATGAACGCGGACAGCCCCAGGAGTGCCGACGAACCCGTCAATCGATAGACCAGCCACGCCTCGGCGACCGTCTGCATCCACGTGCCCGTCAGCGAGATGACCTGGCCGCCGAAGAAGAGCTGGTAGTTGCGGTGACGGAACGCACGAAGAAGGTGCGGCACGACAGGAGTGTCTCGAATTTTAGCGCCCCACGGCGGGGCCGTCCTCCCGGTATACTGAGAGGATGATTTCGCCAGCAGAAAAGCCTTCTTCCTCGGGCAGCCGGGCCGACGTGGCCAATCCCCTGCGCCGCAACGTCGCCATCATCGCGCACGTCGATCACGGCAAGACGACGCTTGTCGATGCCTTGCTCCACCAGAGCGGCACCTTTCGGTCGAACGAACGGGTCGCCGAGCGTGCGATGGACAACACCGACCTCGAGCGCGAGCGAGGCATCACGATTCTCGCCAAGAACACGGCGGTGCACTACAAGGACCTGCTGATCAATATCGTGGACACGCCGGGGCACGCCGATTTCGGCGGCGAAGTGGAGCGGACGTTGTCGATGGTGGACGGCGTCATGCTGCTCGTCGATGCGTCGGAGGGCCCGCTGCCGCAGACGCGCTTCGTCCTGCGCAAGGCGCTCGAGCGGCGCCTGACCCCGATTGTCGTCATCAACAAGATCGACCGCCCGGACGCGCGCGCGCAGGAAGTCCTGAACGAGGTCTACGACCTGTTCATCGACCTCGATGCGTCGGAGGATCAGCTCGAGTTCCCCGTGCTCTACACGAACGCCCGGGTGGGCACCGCCACGCGCGACCAGAACGTGCCAGGCGAGGACCTGCGGCCGCTGCTCGACGCCGTCGTGGAGCACGTGCCGCCGCCACGCGGCAACCCGGACGCGCCGCTACAGCTGCTGGTGGCGAACCTCGATTCGAGCGACTACCTCGGGCGCATCGCGATTGGCCGCATCTTCAACGGCCGCGTCAAGATCGGCGACCAGGTGGTGGTCTGCAAGCTCGACAAGGCCATCCACCAGACGAAGGTCACGAAGCTGTTTGCGTTCGACGGTCTCAAGCGCGTGGACGTGCCGGAAGCCGCGGCCGGCGACATCGTGTGCCTGGCCGGGATCGAGGACATCACGATCGGGGAAACCATCACCGACGTGGAGCACCAGATCGCCATTCCGCCGACGGCCATCGACGAGCCGACGGTGTCGATGATCTTCGGCGTCAACACGTCGCCGATGGCCGGGCGCGAAGGCCAGTTCGTGACGTCACGCCAGATCAAGGACCGGCTCGCGCGCGAACTGCTCGGCAACGTCTCCATCCGCGTCGAACCGACCGACACGCCCGAACAGATGAAGGTCGTCGGGCGCGGCGAGCTGCAGTTGTCGATCCTCATCGAGATGATGCGCCGCGAAGGGTTCGAGCTGCAGGTGTCGCGCCCCGACATCGTGACGAAGGAGATCGACGGGAAGATTGTCGAGCCGGTCGAGGAACTGGTCATCGACGTCCCGGAGGACCACCAGGGCATCGTCATCGCCCAGGTGGGGGAGCGCAAGGGGACGATGACCAAGATGGTCAACAACGGCGGCGGGCGCGTGCGGCTCGAGTTCCGCATCCCCGCGCGCGGCCTCATCGGCTTCCGCTCGCAGTTCATGACGGACACCAAGGGGACGGGCATCATGAACCACATCTTCTCGAGCTGGGAGCCGTGGCACGGGGCGATTCCTGCGCGCGCGAACGGCGCGCTCGTCGCGGACCGCACGGGCGTGGCCACCTCGTATGCCATCTTCAACCTGCAGGAGCGAGGCGAGATCTTCATCGACCCGGCCGTGCAGGTCTACGAAGGCATGCTCATCGGCGAGAACGCCAGGCCCGCGGACATGGACGTCAACGTCACGAAAGAGAAGAAGCAGACGAACATGCGCGCGTCGTCGGCCGACGAAGCCATTCGTCTCATCCCGCCGCGCCGGCTGGGGCTCGAGCAGGCGGTCGAGTTCATCAACGACGACGAGCTCGTCGAGGTCACCCCCTCCAGCATCAGGCTGCGCAAGAAGATTCTCGCCTCGAACATGCGGCCCAAGCAGAGCAAGGACTCGGGCAAGGACTAGCGTGTTCGAGCGCAAGACCACGGGGTCCGTTATCTGCCCGTCGTGCGGGTCGCTCGTCGGCGTACGCGACGAACGGTGCTACGCCTGCGG
>JBEQUD010000238.1:0-4880 GCA_040349235.1 Acidobacteriota bacterium | reverse complement strand
CCAGGGCTATCGGGAAATCTTCCAGGTCGGCGAGGCGTTCGAGGGCCGCCCCCTCACCGATCGACAGCACCCGCACGACTTCTTCATGCAGCTGGCCGCGGTGTGGCGTGTGCCGCTCTCGGGCGCGACAGCGCTGACGATCGCGGGCGGTCCCGTCGGCGAGCCGGCGCTCGGGCCCGTGGCGTTCATGCATCGCGCCTCCACCACCGACAATCCCACGGCGCCGCTCGGCCACCACACGATCGACTCGACGCACGTGTCGTTCGGCGTGGTCACGGCGGCCATCGACCACGGCCCGTGGTCGATCGAAGCGTCGGTCTTCAACGGTCGCGAGCCCGACGAGCATCGATGGGACTTCGATTTCGGGAGGCTCGATTCCGTCTCGGCGCGGCTGTGGTTCCGGCCGTCACCGGCCTGGGAAGTGCAGGTGTCCACGGGTCACTTGACGGACCCGGAGGCCCTCGAGCCCGGCGACATCGCGCGCACCACGGCGTCCGCTGCGTGGACACGGACCAAGGGGACCGACTTCTCGGCGTTCACCGTCGGCCTCGGCCGCAACGACACACCCCACGGCGCGCGCCACGCGCTGGTCGCCGAAGGCGCCACGCGCCTGGGGAAGAACACCCTCTACGCGCGGTTCGAAGCGCTCCAGGTCGAGACGGCGCTTCTGCAAACGGATATCATTCCGGAGGGCGCGGACGCGTCACACGCCGATCCCGTGGTCGCGTTCACCCTCGGCGGCGTCCGGGCGCTCCCTCGGTTCTTCGCCGGCGAGCCCGGGCTCGGTGCCGACGTGACGGTCTACCGGGCACCGGACGCCCTGGCTTCGATCTACGGCGCGTATCCACTGTCGTTCCATGTGTTCGTGCGCCTCCGCGCGCCGGCGGGTCCGATGGGACGGATGTGGAACATGCGGATGACCCGGCCGATGGGTGACCATGCACAACACTGAGCGTCGCTCATGACACCCCGCTCGACTGTGCGCTCCGCTGTTCGCTCAACTGTGCGCGCCACAGCGCGGCTTGCAGCGGCAGCGGTCGCCGCGGTGGTGGTGGTGGTGGTGGTGGTGGTGGTGGTGGTGGTGGTGGTTGGTGCGGTCTGGTTCGGCGCATTGCGCCTGGGTGGCCTCAGCACCAGGGCCGAACCGGGTACCGCGGAACGTCTCCTTGCGCGGTACGCGAAGCACGTGGCTGTCCCGCGCGAGGCCCGCACCGCGACGAACCCGTTGGCGTTCTCGCCAGAGGTCTGGGCGGACGCGCGCGCCCACTTCGCGGACCACTGTGCCAGCTGCCACGCCAACGACGGCTCGGGCGACACCGCGCTCGGTCGGAACCTGTATCCCAAGGCGCCGGACATGCGGCAGGCGGCCACGCAGTCCATGAGCGACGGCGAGCTCTATTGGATCATCGAGAACGGCGTCCGGCTGACGGGCATGCCTGCCTGGGGCACAGGGGGCCCCGACGACACGGACACGTGGAAGCTCGTGCACTTCGTTCGGCGACTGAAGGACTTGAGCCCTGAGGACCTCGCGGAGATGGCCGCGCTCAATCCACGGACGCCGGCCGAACTCCGGGAAGAACAGGACGACGCGCGATTTCTCTCAGGCGAAGACACCGGCCCGGCGACACCCACCCCGCCGCCGTCCCAACACCATCATCAGGAGTAGCGCATGACGCGACTGACCACGATATTTCTCGGAACTGTGTTGCCTGCGTTCACGTTGCTTGTATTCGCCGCGGTCGCCACACCGCTGGCGCACGAGGGCAACGATCACGTGCGCGGCGTCGTCGCCGCACGTGATGCCCACACGATTACCGTGCGGACGACGGCTGAGGCGACAACGGTGCTGACGATCGACGAGAAGACCACATTCCGCAAGGGCGGGAAGATGGCGAAGGCCGCCGACCTGGTGGTCGGCGGCCGCGTCGTCATCGATGTGCCGCGGGGAACGACCGTGGCGCGCCTCGTCCAGTTCAGCGCACCACCGCCGGCCGCGAAATAGCGGAAGCTTACCGGGCGGTGGCGAGGCCGCGCACCTTGCTCGGCGCCGTCTCGGTGAGGAACAGGCACACCAGCACGCCGAGGACGACGCCAATCAGCGGCATCCACAGGATGTTCTGAATGCCGTAGTTCTGCCCGACGAACCCGGCGAGGGCCGGTGCCACGCCGCCGCCGAAAATTTCGCCCGCACCGACCACCAGGCCGATGGCCGACGAAACGAGGCCGAGCGGCGCGGATTCGGTCGCGATCGGCCCAGTAATGAGCGCGACGTTCCCGAGCGAGAAGAACGAGACGAGGAACAGGACGCCAAAGAGCGTCGTGGTATTCGGGCCGAGCTGCATGAAGAACCACAGCGTGACGGCCGCCCCGATAAACGCCAGCACCGCGGCCAGGCGCCGCCCGAGGACGTCGGACAGGCCGGGGACGCCGAACTGGCCGACGAAACCGCCGAAGCCGAGCGCCGAGGCCACGAAGCCGATTTCCTGCGGGCTGAGTTTGTTGCCCATGACAGGCGCGTCGGTCAGGTACGTCGGTAGCAGGCCGCCGAGCACGAAGATGCACGACATCGCGCAGAAGAGCGCGAGCATGGAGAGCACGATGTTCTTGCTCTTGAGGACGGCGCCCCAACCTTCCGTCCCGCCGCCACCGTGACCGGCCGGCACCTCGCCGACGAGTTTGCCGCCCTGCGTCTGTTCAGGCTCGCGGAGCACGACCGCCATCAACAGGCCGATGACGATGCCGGGAATCGCCACGGCCCAGAACACCCAGCGCCAGGAGGGGACGACCAGCAGGAGCTGGGTCGCGATAATCGGCCCGAGACCGAACCCGAAGAGCGCGAACCCACTCTGCTGCAGCCCCTGCAGGAAGCCGCGGCGCGAGGGATGGGCGGCCGCGGCGGTGGCCGCGAAACTGGTCGGGCAATAGGAGCCTTCCATCAGTCCCATCAGGCCGCGGACGGCGAGCAGGCTGGCAAACCCGGGCGCCATCCCGGAGAACCCAGACATCAACGAGAACAGCAGGATGGACGGAATCAGGATCTTTCGGTGGCCGATCTTGTCGGAGAGGCGCCCGCTGATGATCGCGAAGACGCCCCACACGAGTCCCAGCGCACCAATCAGGTTGCCGGCCTGCTGCACCGACAGGCCCAGGTCCTTCGCCATGGTCGGCAGCAGGGGGGCGATAATCCAGCGGTCCAGGCCCACGAGGCCGAAGCCGAGGCCAAGCAGCGTCGTCGCCTTCCATTCGTAGGCGGTGTCCCATTTCTTCGATGAATCAGCCATCTCTCGATAATCCTTTCGCGGGTCTGGTCGCAATCACCGGCCGTCGGGCGGCCGGCCGCTGCCGGACACTACCATACTTACGTCCATACTTACGTCGTCGCCCTCACCCCCAGGCCGGACATCAGGCGCCGGTCACGGCGGCAATCGCGGCCTTTTCCTCGCGGAACGGATCGCGCACGACCCGGCACGCCGCGTTCCAGACCATCGTCGCCCGGTCCGGCAGCACGTAGGCCGGCCATGCCGGGATGCCGGGGTGATTCGGGTCGCCGGTCCGTGCGAACGCGACCCACGCGGCGGACATCCGATTGGCGAGGCGCTGCTGGCCGGGCCCCCGCCCCACTTCGGCGTGCGCCACGCCGACGTTGTCGAAGACGAACGGGATGTCCATCGTGTGCATCGCGCGGAGTTTGCCTTCGCGGACGGGCGAATACCACTGGAAATAGTACTTGTAGACCGCCGCGCGGCCCTGCGCGGCCTTGCGGTCGGCCTCCAGATCCGTGCCCAGCCGAAAGCTCGACGCATCGGTCGAGAAGATCAGCCAGAGGTCGAGGTTGCTCGCCGCCGGCCTGTTCCGCTTGTAGACGGACACGACGCCCGCCGCGGCCCGCTCGTCGGCCCCTCGCAGCGTCCGCCTGACGCGGTCGAGGAGCTCCATGTCGTCCAGGGGCTCGTAGGTCGTCTGCACGTTCCACGTCTGCTCGGTCTCGGTGGAACCAATGAGCAGGGGGACGTCGGCCGCAAGCGGCGATGCCACCGGGTCGAACACGTGCGCGGGCAGCGTGCGGCCATCGACGACGGGGCTGAGGCGGAGGGGCGCCCCACCGGCAGCGCCGTTGCCCGGCGTGCCGCCGGTGAGGGCGAGCACGCGGGCGGCCGGCATCTGCTGCAAGCGATCGAGCTCGGAGGGCCGCAGGCCGAGGCGCGCCAGCAGGGCTTCGGCGCCGGCGGCCGCGTCGCTTCGCGACACGCTGGTCACCTGCGTCCCGCTCTGCGCGATGGCGCGGTGGAACAACCCCTTCGCGGCCGGCATGCCGAGCAGCGTGCTGACCTTCGAGCCGCCGCCCGACTGCCCGAAGACGGTCACGCACGCGGGGTCGCCGCCGAACCGCGCGATGTTGTCGCGGACCCACTCGAGCGCCAGCACGATGTCCTGCATCCCGACATTGGCGGCCCCGGCGTACCTCTCCTGCCCAAAATCGGCGAGATACAGGTAGCCGAAGATGTTGAGCCGGTGATTGACCCCCACCACGACGGCGCCGTGGCGGGCGGCCAGGTTGGTGCCGTCATAGCAATCGAAGGCCGCCGACCCGCCCGTGAAGCCGCCGCCATGCAGCCACACCATGACCGGTCGCTTCGCGCCGTCACCGAGCCCCGCCGTCCAGACGTTGAGCGACAGGCAGTCCTCGCCCGCCGGCTCGCGCCGGTCCATGATCATGAACTCGGGAACCAGCGCACCCTGCACCTGCGGACAGCGGGGGCCGAAGTCGAGCGCGTCGCGCACACCCGTCCAGGGCGCCGGCTTCGACGGCGGAAGGAAGCGGCGATCGCCCGCCGTCGGGGCCCCATAGGGCACCCCCTTGAAGACGTGCACGCCGCTCC
>JBEQUD010000432.1:0-9166 GCA_040349235.1 Acidobacteriota bacterium | reverse complement strand
GGCGTGCAACGACACGACCTGCTTCGCACCGAAAACCGCGCGCATCGAGTGGACGCTGCGAGTCGCAGGCACGGCCGGCGCCACGCTGCACCCGGAGATATTCGGGGCCATCGCCTTCGGGAGCGGCAGCCCGTCGGGAGCCACCTCGTCTGGTGACGCATCTGCGGAAACGCCCGCATCCCGCAGCGAACCGAGCGGCATCGTCGCACCCGCGGCACTCCCCGCCGACGCCGCGCTGTCTGCGCTCAGCGGGTTCGACATCGCAGCCACGACCGGCGGCTACCTGGGCCGCGCGGCGTTCCTGTCGTTTGTCCACGACGCCGAAGCCGGCGTGAAGGCACCAGGGCTTTTCGACGGACGTGGCCCGGCAGCCATCCTGCTCCTGGTGTTCCTCGGTGGTCTGGCGCTCAATCTGACGCCGTGCGTCCTGCCGATGATCCCCATCAATCTCGCCATCATCGGGGCGGGCGCCCAGGCCGGATCGCGCGGGCGCGGATTTCTGCTCGGTGGGGCGTACGGCGCCGCCATGGCACTCACCTACGGCGTGCTCGGGGTCGTCGTCATCCTGACCGCGGGCAGCTTCGGCACCATCAACGCGTCGCCGTGGTTCAATCTCGGCATCGCGCTGCTGTTCGTCGTGCTGGGGCTGGCGATGTTCGACGTCATCACCATCGACCTCTCGCGCTTTTCGGGGCGCATGGAGATCGGGGCATCGAATCGAGGGACGTTCCTGCTCGCGTTCAGCATGGGGACAATCGCGGCCCTGCTGGCCGGCGCGTGCGTGGCGCCGGTCGTCATCCAGGTCGTGCTCTTCGCGAGCAATCTCTACGCGAAGGGCACGACCATCGCGCTGGCGCTGCCGTTTCTGCTCGGCGCCGGCATGGCGCTGCCATGGCCGCTCACAGGGGCGGGCCTGGCGGCCCTGCCCAAGCCCGGCGCGTGGATGGTCCGCGTGAAGCAGGCGCTCGGCGCCCTCATCCTGGTGACGGCGGCCTACTACGGCTACGAGACATACGGCCTGTTCGCCAACCGGTGGGTGGACAGCGGGGCTGTCTCGTCGAGTGTCGCCGAGAAGCTGAAGTCCGGCTGGCACGCGTCCCTGCTCGACGGCCTCGAGACCGCGAGGCGCGAGCACAAACCCGTGCTCATCGACATGTGGGCGACGTGGTGCAAGAACTGCCTCACGATGGACAAGACGACGCTCGAAGATCCAGCGGTTGTGAGCGCCCTCGTCCCCTACGTGAAAATCAAGTTCCAGGCCGAGGACCCCGACAGCCAACCAACACGCGCCGTGATGCAGCACTTCGACGCCGTGGGGCTGCCGGCATACGTCATCCTCAAGCCCCGGAACTAGCCGGCTCCTGTGCTACCCTGTCGTACGAGCGATGCGATCACGTGCGGTGCGTCTATCCTGCGGTGCGCTGGCGTGGATTGCGCTCGGCGCGGCGGCGGCCTTCCTCGTCCGCACCGAACAGGATCTGACAGGCATCCGCGCCCGCGGGCGCGCCTTCGACACCACCGCGCTCGAAGCCCTCGCCGGGCTCTCCGACATGCGCCTCGCCCAGCAGGCCTACGTCGCGGAAGGCCAGGGGCCAGCCACCTGGGCGCCGCGCGTCACCGAGTTGACCGGCAACCTGCATACCGCTCTGTCCGGCCTCCAGCAGTCGGCAACCACTGACGCGGCGCGGGCCGCACTGGAGGAAGCCGACGCCCGACTGGCCGAGTTCTCGCGGGTGGACCAGCGCGCGCGCGACTACCTTGCCGGCGAACAGTCGCTTATGGCCGGGGACGTCATCTTCACGGAAGGCCTGCAAGAAGCAGCAGCGGCGGCGCGGGACGTGGCCCTCGCCAGGACGGCTGAAGGCTCGGCGCTCGCCGGCACGGAAGCCCGTCTCAGGGGGCACGAAGGCGTGGCGTTGGCGGCGGCCGGCGGAGTGGCTGCCCTCATCCTGCTGCTGCTCGGCGTCACCGGCGGTGCGGCGCCCGCGCGTCAGGCCGACGCCGAAGCGAGCGCCGAGGCTGCCACCCCGCCGCTCGACGCGCCACCGGTGATGCCGGTGCCAGTCGATCGCGCGACGCCGACCACCCCGCCCGCGCCCGGCCTCGCCGCGGCCGCGGCATTGTGTACAGCCTTCGGCCGCCTTCAGGACGTGGCGGAGCTGCAGGCGCTGCTCGGGAAAGCCGCCGAGGCCATGGACGCCGTCGGGCTCGTGGTCTGGCTGCAGGCGCCGGACGGCGCGACGCTCGAGCCCGTGCTCACGCACGGGTACACGGACAGCGTCCGCGCCCGCCTGCCCAAGGTGCCGCGCTCGGCCGATAACGCGGCCGCCGCCGCGTACCGGTCTGGACAACTACAGATCGTGCCGGCGCGCACGGCTGCCGGCACGCCGTCGAGCGGCGCCGTGGTCGCACCGCTCTTGTCCGCCGCGGGCTGCGTCGGGGCGCTCTCGGCGGAAATTCGCGAGGGGGGCGACCCATCCGAGGCCGTTCAGGCCCTGGCCGCGATCGTCGCGTCCCAGCTGGCCGGCGTGCTGGGCGCATCGCCCGCGGAACCACCCGTACGCATTGCCGCGTCTTCGTAACGCGATCTTTATTTATCGGCGTGCTCGCCCCGCCGTTGATCGTCGCGCGCACCACCGTCCGCGCAGTGCAGGACAACTCATTCGCGCGTCCGTACCTGGTCCTGTGTCACCGCAAGTCCTGTGTCGCCGGAAGAGGGCGAAGCCGCGCGCGACGTCCGCAGATAAGGACGCCGCCGCGGAACCACGCATGCGTTTGCGGGTGTTTCTCCACCGAGCGATCGGGCACGAGACTTGATTACGTAGGTGTCGGGTCGCGTCGGATCAACGGGGTGCGTAACTTCAGGCAGGCGCTGGCATCGCCGCATCCCGTCAGTTTTTTCTCACGAATCGGCGCGGCCTCTTACATCTTCTTCACGCGCACCGAACATCCGCCTTGCGTCAGGTGGTGATCCTGACAACCACCGCCGTCATGTCGTCGTTCTGCGGCATGTCACCCCGGAACTCCTCGACGGCCAAGAAAATCGCGTCCACGACTTCACGCGCGGAGCGGTGGCGCATGTCGCCGACGATCTCCATCAAACGGCGCGATTCGAACTCCTGTCGCTGAGCGTTGCGCGCCTCATAGACCCCATCAGTGCAGAAGACGAACAGATCGTCGCGCGCGAGCTCGAACGTGATCTCGTCATAGGTGGAGGCCGCGAACGATCCGAGCGGCACGCCGGGCAGCTGGATCTGTGACGCCGCGCCGTTGCTCCAGCGAATCGGGTAGGGTAGACCCGAGTTCGCCATCGTGACCGTGCGGTGTTTGAAATCGAACGCCGCGTAGCAGAGCGTGCAGTAGTACTCCTCGAGCTGGCGCTCGTGGAGGATCGTGTTCGTCGATGCGAGGACCCCGGCCGGGCTGAAGCGGTCGGGCGCGTAGCGCCGTCGGAAGGTGCGCGAACGAATCAGCTCCCCGGCGAACGCGCTGTAGAGCGCCGCAGGCACGCCCTTGCCCGAGACGTCGCCGACCGCGACCACGAGGCCGTTGGGTTCGGGTGCGAGAAAATCGTAGAGGTCGCCGCCGAGCTCGTGGGCCGGGGTGAGCCGCGCGGCGACATCCGCGGACTTCAGGCGCTTGGGCAAATCCGCCGGGAGCAGCGCCGCCTGCACGCGTTGCGCGAACCGCAGCTCCTTCTCGATCCGGATTTCGTTCGCCCGAATCGTCTCGTACAGGCGCGCGTTCTCGATCGCGACGGCCGCTTCACTGGCGAGCAGGGTCAGAATCTCCACATGGCGCTGGGTGAACGCGTCCACCTCCGGGCTCTCGAGGTCGAAGACGCCGACGCACCGATCCTTGAGCAGCAGCGGGATGACCAACTCGGAGCGCGCGTCGTCAACCACCTGGATGTACCGCGGGTCGGCAGCCACATCCGAGACGAGCACGGGCTGCTTGTGCAGCGCCGCGTACCCGACGAGCCCGTCGCCGACCTTGATGCGCGAAATGCGCAGCTCGTCGCCGTAGCAGACCGACACTTTGACCTCGAGCTCCTGCGATGCCTCGTTCAGCAGCAGGATGCCGAACGTGCGGTAGTCCACGAGTCGCCGCGCGAGGTTGGCGATGCGCGTCAGGAGCTCGTCGAGATTCAGGATCGAGCCGAACTCGCGCGCAATCTCGGCCAGCGTTTCGAGCGTGGCGGTGTAGTCGCGGGCATGCTCGAACAGCCGGGCGTTCTCGATGGCCACGGCGACGTGCGCGGCAAACTGCCGCAGGATGCCCTCGTCGGTGTCCGTGAACTGCCCGACCGTGTTGCTGAGGAGGTTGAGCGCGCCGATGACGCGGCCCTTGCGGCGCAGCGGCACGACGAGTTCGGCCTTCGAACCGGGCACGGCCTCGACATAGCGCGGATCCTGACGCACGTCGTTGGCGAGGAGCGGCTCGCCCGCCTGCACCGCCGCACCGACGAGCCCGTGACCCACCCTGACCCGCAGGCCGCGCGCGACGTCCTCGGGGTAGCCGACGGAGTAGGCCACGGTCAGCTCGTCGCCCGCGGGGACCAGCAAATACACCGCGAACGCCTGGAAGTGGATCAGGCGGGCGATGAGCGTCGGAATCTTCTGGAGCAGCTCGTCGAGGTCGAGAACCGAGGCCACCTCGCGCCCGAGCGCAAACAGTGTCGTGAGCTGTTCGGTCGTGCTGGCGGTCGTGCTGGCGGTCGTGCTAGCGGTCGTACCGGTGGGGGAAGGCGCGGTGGTTGATTCGGACACGATAGATCCTGCCCACCTAGTATAATCGGTGGCCGTGAAGGACTTGACGCTGCCGACGGATCTCACGCTGCCGCTCGACTACGCCGCGATCGAACGGATTCTGCCCCACCGCTATCCGTTCCTCCTCGTGGACCGGATCACGGAGCTCGAAGTCGATCGCCGCATCGTCGGCATCAAGAACGTGTCGCTCAACGAGCGCTATCTGTCGCACGACGACCCGCCCGTGCTCCCGCCGACGATCCTGGTCGAGGCGGTGGCCCAGGTCGGCGCGATCATGATTCTGGCGAAGCCCGAGAACCGCCAGCGCCTCATCTTCTTCGCGGGGATCGAACGCGTCCGTTTTCGGCGCCCCGTGCATCCAGGCGATGTCGTGGAAATCGAGGCGCGCGTTCTCCGGCTGCGCAGCCGGATGGGCCTGCTGAAGGGCGCGGCACGCGTGGACGGCAAGGTGGTCGTCGAGGGCACGATGACGTTTGCCCTGGGGCCGGCCAGCCAGCGCAGCGGCGCCGAGCACGAGGCTGCGGCCAGTTAAGGGACCGATGGCCGAGCGCCTCGCGGTCCTCTTGGTGCTGTTCTGGTTCGCCGGCGTCGTCAGCGGTTACGCGGTCGGCCTCAGCATCTACGTGGCGCTCGGCATCGGCGTCGCGATCCTCGCCGTGCGTCTCCGGTCCGCAGAACGATCCGCCTGACACCTCGAAGCCAGACCTTGTTCGGCAGAGCCGGCGCTGCCCGGCGCTCGATAGCCAGATATTGTTCGGCATGGATGGCCGCCAGGCTACGGCGCAAGGACCCGGGGCTGCCGCACGAGCGCGACACCGGCGACCGCGGCCGCGGCGGCAACGCCCATCCGCCAGCTGAACGTCTCGCCAAGGATCACCACCCCGAGGGCAATGGCGATGACGGTGTTGACGTAGGCGTACAGCGAGAGGACCGCCACAGGCAGATAACGCAGCGCGTAGCGGTATGCGGAGTAGCCGGCCACCGAACCTACGACAATCAAGTATGCGAGCGCGCCGCCCGTCCGAGGCGTGACACGCAGCCGGGCCCATTCGCCGGTTGCCGTCCCCGCCACGACGAGCAGCAGGCCGCCGAACAGCATCTCGAGCCCAACCGCGCCGAACGTTTCTTCGTCGCGGCGCGCATGGCGGCGCGCGTAGGCGGAGCCGACAGCCCAGCCTGCGCAGGCGAGCTGCGTCGCAACGAGCCCGACGAGAAACGCGTGATGCGGCACGCGGGTCGTGAGTTCCGGCCAGACGAGCACGACAATGCCAGCGAATCCCACGACCAGGCCCGCAACCTGTCGCGGGGCTGGCACGGCGCCGTCGCCAAGGACGGCATCAATCCCCACCATCCAGAACGGGGCAATCGCCACCAGCAGCGCGGCCATGCCACTGGGGATGGTCTGCTCCGCCCAGGCCACCGCCCCGTTGCCAAAGCCCAGCAGCAGCACACCGCGCGCGGCGAGCGACGGCCAGGCGGCGCGCGGCGGCACACGGCCGCCACTGAGGCGGCTGGCCGCCGCGAGCGCCAGCCCGGCCACAAGCCAGCGCGTTCCCGCCATGAGCAGCGGCGGAATGGTTTCGACGGCAATTCGGATGAACAGGTACGTGGTGCCCCAGAGCAGGCACACCGCGCCCCAGGCCAGCCAGGCGCGGCCGGGCGGCACACTTGCACTCGAAATTTTGCGCATGGGCTGTGCGACGAAGATTCGGACTTTAGCCCAAATGCCGTGGGCGGTAAAATGAGTGGCGCATCAGGCCGTACCGAGGAGGGGTGATACATGGGCAGGAAGTCATCAGCCAAAGGCAGCACGCCGCCGGAGCCCCCAGCCGGGGCGTCACGACGATCGCCGATCCTGTTGGTCGGCGGGCTCTTCGTGCTTGCGGCGCTCGCCGGCGGCGCGTTCTACCTGCGCAGCGGCGCGTCCGCCGATGCGCAAGCGGCAAATGCCCTTGACGCGCCGGCGCGGCCACCCATCCCCGCGGATCTCAAGCCACATGCGCAGGCCAACCTGCCGCCGCTCGAGTTCCCCGGCTACGAGATGCCGCGGCCGGCGGCCACCGTCTCGGCAGCGTACAAGTTCGCCGCCGAACATCCCGAGGTGCTGAGCTACGTGCCGTGCTTCTGCGGCTGCGAGCACAGCGGCCATCGCGGCAACGAAGACTGCTTCGTCAAGTCGCGGGACGTCAACGGTGACGTCGTCGCGTGGGAAGAGCACGGCATGGAGTGCGCGGTGTGCATCGACGTCGCGACGCGGGCGCGCCAGATGCACGCGGCCGGCGCGTCCGTGGCGGAGATCCGCGCGGCGGTCGATAAAGAATGGGGCCCGCGATCGACAACCCACACCCCGACGCCCGCGCCGCCCCACCCGCACTGACCTGGAGCCCGTCTCGTCGATGGGTTCTATAATCCCCTCGTGGATCAACGCGCCGCGGCGTTCGCGCGGCTTTTCGAAGCAGTCCATGAGGGCGTCTATATCGGGGTCATCGGGGCGGCTTCGACGTCCACGGTTGCGGCCAACCCCCATCTGAAGCTCATGCTCGGCTACCCGGCGGAAACGCCGGAGGCGGAGATCCAGCTGTTCGCCGGCGAACGCTTCGTCGATCCGCAGGCACGCGTCGCCCTGGTCGAGCGCCTCCGGACCAACGGCGCCGTCCGCGATTACTTGCTGCGCCTGCGCCGCGCCGATGAAGCCCCCGTGTGGGTCGAGGTCACGGCGGCCGCCGACACGTCCGAGGCGGGTGGCGATATCCACATCGAAGCCCTCGTTCGCGACGTGAGCGAACGCAAAAAGCTCGATGACGAGACCCGCGACCTCTACCACCAGTTGCTGCAAGCCGAGAAGATGGCCGCCCTCGGGCAGACCATCTCGGGTGTCGCCCATGAACTGAACAACCCCCTGGCGACCATCCTGAGCTGGGCCGAGCGCCTGTCGAGCAAACCCGCGCTCGAGGAATCCATCCGCCGCGGGCTCGAAACGATTCTGGGCGAATCCGAGCGCGCGGCGCGGATCGTGCGCAGCCTGCTCACCTTCGCGCGCAAGCGGCAGACGACACGCGCCATGGTGGACGTCAACCAGGTGGTGCGCGAAACGCTCGCCCTGCGGGCGTACGAACAGCGGGTGTCGAACGTCGATGTCGTCGAGGCGTTGGCCGCGGGCCTGCCCCCGATTTTCGCCGACGGGCACCAGATCCAGCAGGTCCTGCTCAATCTCGTCATCAACGCCGAGCAGGCCATGCTGACCGCGCACGGCCGCGGCGTGCTCGTCATCCGCACGTGGCACGACCCCGAGCAGGAGTCGGTCGTGCTCGAACTGAACGATGACGGGCCCGGCATCCCGGAACAGCTCCAGCCCAAGATCTTCGACCCGTTCTTCACGACCAAGGAGGTCGGCAAAGGAACGGGCCTTGGCCTGACTGTGGCGTACGCGATCGTGCAGGAGCACGGCGGGCGCATCCGCATCGTGTCGCAGCCGGGCGCCGGCGCGTCCTTCTTCGTCGAGGTGCCGATTTCCGGACGCAAGCTGGCGCCGGGCGCGGCCTCGCGCGCCCGATCGACCGATGTGGTGCCGGCTGTCGTTGGCGCGGCCGTGCTGGTCGTCGAGGACGAGACCGCCCTCGCCGCGGCCGTGGCGGACGCGCTGACGAGCGCGGGCTATCTCGTGGAATGTGCGGGGAACGGGGAGGAGGCGCTCGTCAAGGCGGGCGCGCAGACATTCGACGCGGTCGTCTGCGACCTGCGCATGCCGCGCGTCGATGGGCCGACGTTCTACCGGCGGCTCGTCGATCGCTTCCCGACGCTGGCCAAGCGGGTCGTGTTCGTGACGGGCGACGTCGCGGGAACCGACGCCGAGTCGTTTCTCGAGCAGAGCGGCTGCCGGTGGCTCGCCAAGCCGTTCCGGCTCGGCGACCTCCTCCGCACGCTCAACGAAGTCCTGACCTGACGGGCGGCTATCGCGCGACCGCGATCGCCTGGCGCGTCCGGGCCACTCTCGGCGTGCGCACCTGTGCGGCACGCGGCGCCCTCGCCGCAACCGGCTTGTAGGGCAGCAGCACACCGTGGGGCACGGCTGCAGCGGGGACGAGATCGGCCTTCGCCATCTTCGGCTTGAGCGCGAACGCCACGAGCTGCTGGCGGACCTCGATGGCCTGCTGCGGGGTCATCTCGCCGAGCGATTCGCGCAGTCGCTTGATGGCGCGGGCGTGGAGCTGGGACACGCGCGACTCGTTGACGCCGATGGCGCTGCCTATCTCCTTCATCGTGGCCTCGCCGTAGTAGTAGAGGCCGATGACCTTCCGCTCCCGCCAGGGGAGTTGCTGGATGGCGGAGCGCACGCGCGTGCGCGTTTCGAGCTTCTGGTAGGCTTCGTCGGGCGAGTCCGGCACGGACGGCACCAG
>JBEQUD010000199.1:0-19437 GCA_040349235.1 Acidobacteriota bacterium | reverse complement strand
CTGATGTTGTGGTTCAACCAGTGCTCGAGCGCGGGCCTGACGAGGGCATCGACCGCCGACACGAGCTCGGGATTGTTCAGCCGATCCTTGGTCTGCCCCTGGAACTGCGGCTCGGCGATGAACACGCTCAGGACGCCCGTCAGCCCTTCGCGGATGTCTTCGGCCGCAATCGTCACGCCCTTCGGCGACAGGTTGTGCGTCTCGATGAAGTTGCGGACGGCTTTCCCGAGCCCGGCGCGGAGGCCGTTTTCGTGGGTGCCGCCAGAGCCCGTGGGAATGCCGTTGACGTAGGACCGCAGGTGCTCGTCGGTGGACTCGGTCCACTGCAGGACGATGTCCGACCGGAGCCCGTCGTCCTTGCTGAGCGTGAACGGCGCTTCGTGGACCGGCTTGGTCCCGCGCTCGCTCACGATCTTCTTCAGGTAATCGACGACGCCTTCGTCGTGCTGGAAGGTGACTTTGTCGCCCGAGGTCTCGTCGTCGAAGGTGACCTTGAGCCCCTTGTGGAGATAGCTCGCGACCTCGAGGCGCTCCTTGATGACGGCCGGGTCGAACTCGATCTTGGGAAAGATGGCCGCGTCGGGATGGAAGTACACCGTCGTGCCGGTCCCGCGGGCCGGGCCGAGCTTCTTCAAGGGCCCCACGGGCTTTCCCTGCTTGAACTGCATCTCCCAGGCGGCGCCGTCGCGCTTCACCGTGGCGACGAGTTCTTTCGACAGGGCATTGACCACGCTTGCGCCCACGCCGTGGAGGCCGCCGGCGGTCTTGTAGCTGCCGTGTTCGAACTTGCCACCGGCGTGGAGCACCGTGAAGATGACCTCGAGGGCGCTCTTCTTGGTGGTCGGGTGCTTGTCCACCGGGATGCCGCGGCCGTCGTCCTCGATCGTGATGGACGACGCGTCCTTGTGCAGCGTGACGTTGATGGTGGACGCGTGCCCGTTCATGGCCTCGTCCACGGCGTTGTCGAGCACTTCCCAGACAAGGTGGTGCAGTCCGGCCGAGCCGACGCCCCCGATGTACATGCCGGGGCGTTTGCGGACCGGATCGAGGCCTTCGAGGACGGTAATGTCTTTTGCGGTGTAGGTGCCGGGTGCCATGAATGGCTGCGATTGTACCGCGGGCGCCGACCTCGGTTTCCCGGTCATGGACGCGGTCGTCCGGTGATAATCTGCAGCTCTGCAGACCATGTCGCGCGCGCCCCTGCTCTGCGCTTTGCTCCTTGCGGCATACCCGGCACGGCCCGCGGCCGCGGCGGCCGTGTCCGAGGACGTCCCCGTGCCCGGCGGCCGGGCGGCCGTGGCAGCGGTGCTGGGCCTCGACCCGGTCCCCGACCGCGCCCGTTTCGTGAGCGAAGCCGCACGGCTCCTCTACGGACGGTTCGACCGGCGGGCGGAGGACGCGGATGCCCTCGCCCTCGCGCTCGGGCGCCTCCCGGCGTCTCCCGCGGGCGAACTCGTGCCCGTCCCGCTGACGGCCGCGGTCTGGAGCGGCGCGATCTTTCATCACCCGGTGAAACCGGCCGAACTGGTGCTGGCGATTCTGCGCGACCGGCGCGCGGCGTTTCTCTGCCACGGCCTCGCCGCCCTCGACGACGAAACGCTCCAGTTCTTCTCGGACCATCAGGCACTGCTGACGCGCCTCTATCTGACCGAAGCGCCGGTGTTTGCGGTGTTCGCGGGGCGGGTGCACGTCCACGCCGGACACGTGTTGACGCCGGGCGGTGAGGGGGCGGTTCCGCTGTGGGAGGCCGTCGTCGGCGAGTCGGCCGCTCGGCCCGACCGGTTCATTCCGGCGCTGTTCGCCCAGGCCGAGGGCCGGACCGCGTATCTCTACGACACGATTGGCCACCTCGATCGGCCCAGGCAGCGGTTTGCCCTCGGGCTCGGCGCGAGCGAGCCCGCCCGGCGTATCGCCGGGATGCGCGCGCTCGCCGCGACGTGGCTGGCGGCATCGGACGAGTGGCGCGTGCCCACGCAGCCCTTCTGGCGCCAGCCCTTCGACGCAGCCACCGTGCTCATGCGCGTCGCCGTGGACGCAGAAGGGCGGCCGACGCCTCCCGCGTCGCGCGCATTCTGGAACCGCGCGCTCGAGGGCACCGATCTCCCGGACGACCCGGCCGGCCTGCTCAAGGGCGGCGATGCGGCGGGCACCATCGACGCCGCGTGGCTTGTCGCGCTGGTCATCGGCGGCAACGTGCGTCTGCGCGCGGACCGCCTCGATCAGTTCGCGTTCGGGCAGCGGGTGTTCGCGGACGCGTCCGCGGCGGAGATGCCCGACGTGCTCGTGGCGGTGCGGGGCTTCCGCCGCTATCGCATGCTGATGGTCACGCTCGACCGCATGGGCATGCGGCGGCCCGCGCTCTATGCAGCGGGCGCGCGGACCGCGAGCCATATGGCCCCCTCCGACCCGGCGCGGTCGTTCGTGGCCGCCGCGCAGTTCCAGGGGGCGCTCGCACTATTGGCCCGGATGCGGCTCGTCGGCACCCTCGACCAGGCACGGGCCGATCAGCTGGTCGCCGGCCTCATCGCTGTGCCCCTCACGCAGTACTCGCAGTATCTGGGCGGCATCGTGCGTTGGCTGCGGGACGATCTCGCGCCGGCCATCGGCACGCAGGAGTCGATCGAGCGCGCGGTGCTCGATGCCGTCTCCGGCCCCGCGCCGCTGCCGCCTGCCGAGACGATTGAATGGGAGGGCCAGCGCTATCGCGTGGACCTTGCCGAAGGCGAACGTCAGCGTCTGGCGCGGGTGCGCGACCGGCAGGCCGGGCCGAGTCTCGACATGGCCATCGACCTGTCAGCGACAGCGGCCACCCTGGCGGGCGGTCCATCGGCGACCGCGGCCGCGCAGGCGGCGGACGTGCAGCTGCGGTCCGCCGCCGATGTCCTGCGCAGGCACGCCCGTCGCACGGGCGCGGAAGAGGCGGGGTTGCCACCAGGCGTGGCGCCGCCTCCATTTCCCCGCGACCGCATCCTCAAGGCCCTCGACGAACTGCGGAAGGCCGGCAACCCCCCGTCCACGTCGCGGATGTCGCGCGCCGCGATCGAGGTCGTCGATGCCGCGGACGAGGTTGCCGCGGAAACACTGGTGTCATGGGCATACGCCATCGACATCGGGGACACGGACGGCTCGGCGTTTCTCGCCGGCGATGTGTCGCGCCGACACGACTTCGGGTTCGGCCAGCGCGACAACGAGACGCGCCTGCGCGCGCCCTGGGCGCTGCCGCGGCCCGATGTCGCGCCCGGCATCGCGTGGCACGCGGACGGCTCGATCCTCGGCCTCGACGTCGGGCTCGCCGCGGGGTCCTTGCGGCGTCTGCGCGCGGATTCGGCGCTCGACGCGCCCACGATGACGTCGAACGAGCGAGAGATATTCGCCTCGGGTTACGGGCTGCTCAACCCGCGCGCCCTCACCGACGCCGGACGCGACTCGATTGCGGCGGCCATCACGGCGGGTGAACGCCGTGTCCGTTCGGCGGAGAGCCTGGGCGATATCGACCGTCTGTCGGACGAGCTGGACCTCGACGGCTGGCGGGGGCGGGCCGTCCGGTGGACGGCGCTGCACGAGCGCGATCGGCTCCCGTCGTTGTTCTCGCTCGCCGAACTCGTCGCGCTCGGCGGCGGCGACCGCCGGATGGACCTTGACGCGTGGGGGACGTCGGCGATGATATCAACGGGGTGCATGTGCACCTTGATGCCCAGGCCGGGCCGGCTGCCGCTTCTCACCGGCCGGCCCCAGGTGGGATTGTTGGCGACCGCGGTCGCCGACTTGAACCTGCATGTCGCGCGGGTGCTGGCCGATTTGCGCGTGCCGGCGCGGCTTGCGAAGTACGTGCTCGGTGCGGCCGTCCTCGACTTCATCGACGAGGTCAGGGCCACGGACCCCGACGACTGGTTGTCGCTCGTGCGCGCCGGGGCCGCTGTCGGGCGCGAGCGTATCGAGGACTATGTCGCCGCGGCGGCCGCTGGGGGGCCGCTGGTTCCGGACCAGGACCGGTAGATCGGCCGCGCAACGAGCGGCCGCGCAGAGAAGCGATGGACGTACGCCGATCTCATCTCGTCCTACCCCTGGCGGCCGCCGTGGTCGCGTCGTTGCTGACGTACGCGGGCTCTGTCCGCGCGGCTGATGGACCATCCTCCGCCCCCCAGTTGAGCATCCTCTCGCCGCTTGCCGACGCCTACGTCAGCGGCAAACAGACCCTGCGGGCGACGCTGACCCCGGCCGATGCGGCCTCCGCCATTGTCTTCTTCATCGACGGACGCCAGATCTGCGTAGTCACGGCGTCGCCGGCCGAGTGCGAGTGGGACGCGGGACGCGCCGTCAAGGAGCACCAGGTGCGCGTGGTGGCCACCCTCGCCTCCGGCGGCCGCGTCGTGCGCACGCTCCGCACCAAGGGCGTCAGCTTCGCCGACAACGTGGACGTGGACGCGGTGCAGACGACCGTCACGGTGATGGACGGCCGCGGGGGATTCGTGCGCGGCCTCTCCCGCGCGGCCTTTCATGTCTTCGAGAACGGTCGGCCGCAGCCGATTTCGTATTTCGCCTCGGAGAACGTTCCGCTCGAGCTCATCGTCGCGGTCGATATCAGCGCGAGCATGGGCCCCGCCATGCCGAAGCTGAAGAAGGCCGTCGAGGAATTCCTCGCGGCCGTGCCGTCTGGGAACGAGGTGACGCTGCTCGGCTTCAACGACACTGTGTTCACGCTCACGCGCCGATCGACCAATCCCGCCGAACGGGTCAGGGCCGTGGAGCGTCTCGCCCCGTGGGGATCGACCGCACTCTACGACGTCATCCTGCGGGGGGTCGGCATGCTCGGCCGGCAGACGGGCCGCAAGTCGCTTGTCGTCTTCACGGACGGCGAAGATCAGGGTAGCCACGCGACCGTCGATGACGTCGAGCGCGGTGTTCAGTCGAGCGACGTGACGTTGTACATGATCGGCCAGGGGCGGGGCGTGACACACGACGCGCTGCGCAAGATCATGGTGCGGCTTTCGGCGCCGACCGGCGGCCGCGCGCTCTTTACCGAGAGCATCGACGAGCTGCGAGGCGCCTTTGCCGATCTGCTCGACGAGTTGTCCAGCCAGTATCTGCTCGGCTACGTCCCACTCACGACGACGCGCGACGACGCCTGGCGCAGCATCAAGGTGGAAGTGGACGGACACAGCGAGGTCCGCGCGAGACAGGGCTATCGGCCCTCGGCCAACCGATGATGCGGCGTTGCGCACTCGCCGGCGTCGTCCTCTTGGCGGTCTGCGGTGCAGCCGCCCGCGGTGGCGCGCAGCCCCCGGAGCCGCCGCGGTTCAAGGCGTCGGTGGACGTGACGTCTGTGGACGTGGTGGTCGTTGACGGCAACGGCACGCCCCTCGCCGGCCTCGCGCCCGAGGACTTCGTCGTGCGCGTGGACGGCCAGGCGCGCCGCGTCGTCACCGCCGAGTGGGTGTCGCTCCTGCCCCCGCCGGCTCCCCAGGCAGCCCCGGTCCCGGACGGGTATACCTCCAACCAGGTTGGTGCCGGCGGCCGGCTCGTCGTGCTGGCCATCGACCAGCCGAGCGTCGCGTTCACGGCGTCGGGCACGCTCGCAAGGACGGCGTCCGCCTTCATCGACACGTTGACGCCCTCCGACCGCATCGCCGTCGTTGGCTTCGGGCAGGGCGCCGGAGCGACGGGGTTCCTGGCCGACTTCGCGCGCGCCAAGCAGGCCGCGTCGCGGATGACCGGGCAGAAAGAGACGGGCACCTCGTTGACCTTCAGCCTCGCGGCCTCGGAGGCGCTGGCGGTCCTGCGGGGCGACCGCTCGACCTTCGACTTCGTCGTCCGCCGCGAGTGTGCCGACGGCTTGCAATCCGACGGTGCGGCGCAATGCCCTAATCAGGTCGAGGCCGAACTGCGGCAACTGGGCCAGCAGGCGCGCCAGCAGGCGCGCGCGACGATGGACGCGCTCGACGGGCTCGTGAGCGCGCTGAAGTTCATCGACGCCCCCAAGACCATCGTGCTCCTCTCGGAGGGATTCGCCGACGAGAACGGCCAGGGGCGGGCGAACGAGGTGGCCGCGAAGGCGGCGGCGGCCCGTGCCAGCCTCTACGTGCTCCAGCTCGAGGGCGACTCGGCCGACCTCATGGGGCCGCACCGCCAGCAGACCCTGCGCGACGATCGCCTGGCGCGCACCGACGCGCTCAAGACGCTCGCCGAAGCCGCGCGCGGTGATGTCTTCCGCGTGCTCGGCAACGGCGACGCGGCGTTCAAGCGAATCAGCGCCGAACTGGCCGGCTACTACTTGCTCGGCCTGGAATCGAGCCCGCGCGACCGCGACGGCAAGGCGCATCCCATCCGCGTGGACGTGTCGCGGCGCGGCGCAGTGGTGCGCGCGCGGCGCCAGATCCTCGACGTCGCGGCGGAGCACCGGACACCGCAGCAGGTGGTCGCGGCGGGGCTCAGCTCGCCGATGCCGCTGGCGGGCCTGCCCCTGCGTGTGGGCACGTTCGGGCTGCAGGGGCCCGAGCACGACCGGGTGCAGATGCTGATTCACGTCGAGGTGGGCGACGACTACAGCGCGTCGCGTCCGGTGTCGATGGGCTACGCCATCTTCGACGACGCCGGCCAGACGCTCGACCAGCGCCGCTTCGACAACCGGCTCGAGCCCGTCATGGCCGGCGTGCCATCAGCACTCCAGGCCACCATCGGCGCCAGTCTTCCCCCGGGCGAGTACACGCTCCGGCTGGTCGCGGCCGAAGGCGACCGGGCCGGCAGCGTGGACCATCGGTTCCGGGCGAAGCTCGAGACGTCCGGCGCCGTCACTCTCAGCGAGCTGATGGTTGGGGGGCCGGTGTCACCCCGCGAGTCGCTGGTGCCGACGGTCGGCCACACCGTGAACTTCGGCAGCCTCCACGGCTACCTCGAAGCCTACGGGCCGATGGCCGAAGCGGTGACGGTCAAGTACGAAATCGCGAAAGATAGGACCGGGGCCGCGCTGATTGTGGAAGACGTGCCAGGCCAGCTCGCCGGCGACGACCGGATGATCTTCAGCCGCGTGCTGCGCGTGTCGCAGCTCCCGGCCGGGGGTTACATCCTGCGCGCGCAGGTGTCCGCCGCCGCCAAGCCGCTGCGCACGCTGTCGCGTGCGTTCGAGATTGCGCCGCCCGCGGTCTTCATGGCCTCGGCCGACGGCGCTGCCTCGAGCGCCGCCCCCGATCTGTTTCTGCCGGTCAATGAACAGACGTTCGCGCGGCCGTTTCCCAAGGACGAAGCGCTGAAGCCAGACGTCCTCAACGTCTTCCTCGAGCGCGTGCCGCCAAACACGCGATCCGCGTTCGATGCGGGCGTCGCCGCGGCGACGACGGGCAACTACGCGGCGGCCGAAGGGCGGTTCAAGGCGGCCATCAAGCCGGAGGTGGACAGCACGGCGGCCATCGCGTACGTCGGGGTGACGCTGGCCGCCCGGGATCGCGATGCCGAGGCGGCGGGCGCGTGGCAGACGGCGCTCATCGACGGCACGGACATCCCGCAGTTGTACGACTGGCTGGCGCAGGCGCTGCTCCGCACGCGCAGTCTGCCGGAGGCTCGCGCCATCCTCGAGGAGGCCAATGGCCGATGGCCCGCGGACGCGCGCTTTCTCGGGCCGCTCGCCTCGCTCTACGCGACGTTCGGCAAGGGCCGCGAAGCCGTGCGGCTGCTCGAACTCTACGTGGATCACCGGCCCGAGGACATCGAGTCGGCCCGGCTGGCTGTTGAATGGATGTATCAGGTCCATGCGGCCGGCAGCGTCGTGCACAGCCGCGCCGAGGACACGAAGCTGGCGCGCGTCTGGGCCGCCCGCTACGGGAACGGCCCGCAGCAGGCGCTCGTCAAGCAGTGGCTGGAGTTCGTCGAGCGGTAAGAGGTAGGACAAGGGCGGCGGAACGGAGCGTTCCGCCGCCTGCGGTGCGACTAGTCGGACGATCCGGACGACTTCTTCGCCCGGGCCGGGCGACGCGCCGCCGGTTTTCGCACTGCCGTCTTGCGCGTGCCGCGGGGCGCCGCTGGTGTGGTGCCGAGCGCCGCGCGCGTCCGCGCGGGGCGCTTGTGCTTGGCCCGGCCGAGGAGCTCCGCCGTCGTGTCGATCGGCATGACCACGAGCTCGGCCGGCTCTTCCGTGTCCTCTTCGATGATGGGCGGCGCCGGTTCGAGCACGTTCCCGATATTGTCCTGCTCCTCGGTCAAGACTTCCTGAGGCGGCGTGAACCTGGGCTGCTCGTCGGACACGATCTGCGGCTGCCCCGTCCGCTGCAGGCCCTGGGCCGGGAACACGCGAAGGCCGCCGCGCCGATCGCGCTCGACGCGCACGAGGCCCTCCCGCTGGCAGGCCCGGAGCAATTCCATCAGGCCGCTGAACCCGTACTGCCGTTCGTCGAATCCGGCCTCGCGGTCGGGGCCATCGCTTCGGTAGGCGCGCAGGATCTGCTTGACGTTGCGCAGATACATCGGCCAGCGCGCGTTGGTGGCGGCTTTGAGAATGTCCCCTGCGACGCGCACGCCGTCGGCGTTGGTGCCGATTTGCACGGCCGGGGGCAGGTTCTGCACCGGTGGCATGGCGATGGACTCGTCGGGCGAGCCGGCGGAGGGCTCGCCAACCAGGCGCAGTGGCGGTGCCACGACGACGCCGACGGCGTCCGCGCCGACCTCCGCCGTGAAAGCCGGCTTCGCGATCGCCTGGTCGCCTTCGTCGAAGCTGCTGTTCAACTCGACCATGACGCTGCGCCCGGCCTGCTTCATCGTGACGAGACCGGACTTGGCAAGCTTCTCGACGAAGTCGAGAAACGAGGACGCGCCGTAGTTGCGCTCGGAGAACGTGGAGTCGAGCTGCAGCAGCGTGCTCTTGAGCAAGCCGGTCTGCGGCGAGACCTCGCGGTCGGACAGGATCTTGAGCGCGCGCCGGACGATTGGAAATGCCTGCGCGATGGGCGCGGACGCCACGGATGCGACCGGACGATCGCCCTTGGCCACGGGCTTGCGGCTGCGGTTCAGGTTCTCGTAGGCGATGAACTCGTGGCAGTTCCGCTGGAGGATGACGCTCGTGAAGGCGCGGCCGCCGACCACGAACACCTTCTTGTCGTACTGCTTCAGCTTCTCGACGAGCGACAGGAAGTCGCTGTCGCCGCCGACGATGACGTACGCGTTGATGTGCTGGTGCGTGAACACCATCTCGAGGGCGTCGAGGGCGAGGTTGATGTCCGCGCCGTTCTTGTCGCCGCCGGGGGTCAGGTTGCGCTGGACGAGGCGGATGGCGTGCTGCGTGAGGTGCCGGCTGTATTCGCCGGCGCGCGTCCAGTCGGCGTAGGCGATCTTGGTGACGACCTCGCCGCGCTCCTTGATGGCGTCGAGGACGTTGCCGACGTCGAAATGTTCGTTGAGCGTCGACTTGACGCCGATTTCGATGTTGTCGAAGTCGATGAAGACCGCGATGTTGAGACGTTCCTGTTGGGACAAGCTGGATCCTTGAAGTAAGCGCGAACCGCGTGGTCGCTATTGAAACGAGCCCGGGGCCTGGAACAGCTCGAACGGCAGCGGCCGAACAGATCGGCCATATTTCGCAGCGCTCGTTGCCGGGCGGTCTCAGGCTGAGAGACGCGCACATTCTACCGCATCGGGGCCCCCAGGCGTCGGACGAACTACGAACCGCTCCCCGAAAGGGGGGGCGGCGCTTCCGGGGTCGGCCACAGCACCCGCACGAACTGGCCGCGCTGGAGCAGCTCGCGCCCCCGCCCGCCTCGGCCGGTGATCTCGTATTTCGCGGTGCTGATCGTCTGCTCGGCGCCGCGGCTGGTTTCCACGGTCAGCAGGTCGCGGTCGCCGGACGAGGCGATGAAGCCGAGCACACGGTCCTCGTCGCCCAGCTTGATGAGCAGCACGCCTTTGCCCGGTCCCGACAGGTAGTTCACTTCTTCGACCTTGCAGAGGAGGCCGCGCGCGTCGGCGGTCGCCGCGATGAGGATTTCGCCCCCAGTTACGCGGTCCACCCCCACGATTTCGGCGCCCTCCGCCGGGCGCGCGAACCGACGGCCGGCGCGCGTACTCGGCTCGGCCAGCGGCTGCAGGCTGAACCGGAGGCTGTACCCGTCGCTCGAGACCGCGACGCCGTGCACGGCCGGTGGGTCGTCGGGGTGCTTCGGCGACGCGTTGATGTCGCCGACGGCCCGAGGGTCGAGACCGAGCGCCGCGACGATCCGCTCGCCGTCCTTCAGCTTGAAGAGGCGCTGAATCGGCTCCCCGTAGCCGGTGGACGCGGGCACGTCCACGATGCGGCAGCTGTAAGCGACGCCGAAGTTGCTGAAGAAGGTGCACGTGGCGCGCGTGCTGCCGGCGAAGGCGGCGAGCACGGCGTCGCCTTCGCGCAGACGGGTCGTGGACAGGTCCTTGACGTCTTTCTGCCGCTTGATCCATCCGTCGCGCGAGACGATGACGACGTTGTCCTCCTCGACGATGAAGTCGTCGGCGGTGTACTCGGGCTCCCCGCTGTCGCTCGCGATGGCCGTCAGCCGCTTGCCGCCGTACCGCTTCTGCACGTCCTCGAGCTCGTCGCGGACCATCGTCCAGCGCCTGGTCTCGCTCCCGAGCAGCTGCGCGATCTGCCGCGCGCGCGCGCGCCGTTCCTCGAGCTCCTTGCGGATGACGAGAATCTCCAGCCGCGCGAGGCGGTAGATCTTCAGCTCGAGGATCGCGTCGGTCTGCTCGGCGTCGAGGCCGAAGCGCTGCATGATCTTCTCGGCCGAGTCTGCCTTGCCGTCGGACCGGCGGATGATGCGGATGATCTCGTCGAGCGCGTCGAAGACGGTCTCGAACCCCTCGAGGATGTGGACGCGCTTCTCGAGCGCCGCGCGCTCGTGCTCGAGGCGCCTGGTGACGACCTCGAGCCGGAAGTGCAGGAAATGCCACAGGATCGACTTGAGATCGAGCCGTTCGGGACGGCCCACCTCGGGGTTCTCCGTGGGGATGAGGCACGTGAGGTTGACGGCGAAGTTGACCTGCAGCGGCGTGTGCTTGAAGAGGTACGCCATGATCATCTTCTCGTCGGCGTCCTTCTTCATCTCGATGGCGATGCGCACGTCTTCGGTCGAGAGGTCCTTCACATCGAGCAGCGGCGGCAGCTTGCGGCCGATGACGACCTCGGCGATGCGTTCGACGAGCTGCGCTTTGTTCACCGCGTAGGGCACGCTGTTCACGTAGATGGTCTTCGTCGAGCGCGTTTCCGGGCCCATCTCCCACGTCCCGCGCAGGCGAACGGACCCCGAGCCCGTCCGGTAGATCTCCTTCAGTTCGTCGGCGGAGTTCAGGATCTGGCCGCCCGTCGGAAAATCCGGGCCCTTGATGTAGCGGCACAGCTGGACGCTGCTCAAATCCTCGTTGTCGAGCAGCTTCACGAGCGCTGTGCACACCTCGCCGAGATTGTGCGGGGGGATGTTGGTGGCCATCCCGACGGCGATGCCGGTGGCGCCGTTGACGAGCAGGTTCGGGATGCGCGCCGGGAGCACGACTGGCTCGGTCTTCGTGCCATCGTAGTTGGGGCGGAACGGGACGGTTGCCTGCTCGATCTCCGTCAGCATCTCGTCGGAGAGCCGGGCCAGCCGGCATTCGGTGTATCGCATGGCCGCGGCGCTGTCGCCGTCGAGGGACCCGAAATTGCCCGAGCCGTCGACAAGCGGGTAGCGCAGCGAGAACGACTGCGCCATCCGGACGAGCGTTTCGTACAGCGCGGAGTCGCCGTGCGGGTGGAAGCTGCCCATGACGTCCCCGACCACCTTCGCGCACTTGCGGTGCTTGACGTCGGCCGTGAGGTTCTGCTGCCACATCGTGTACAGGATGCGGCGCTGCACGGGCTTCAGCCCGTCGCGCACGTCAGGGAGGGCCCGCGACGTGATGACCGAAAGGGCGTAGTTGAGATACCGCGATTGCGCGGCGTCGTGGAGCGCGACGTTGTCCGTGGTGCCCGGGCCGCCGCCCCCGGGGCCGGACGGGCGATGCGCGCCGTCGCCGCCTGGGTGATCCGTGGTGTCGGTCGCGTCGACGGTGTCGAAGAGGGTGTGGTCGGAGGTTTTGCTGCGCTTGGCCAACGTGCGGTGATTGTACCGCGAGGGGCCGGAGGGGCGGGATAGGCCGGAGGGGCTGGCTGGGGCAGACGGCGGGATCGGCAGGAGGGCCGGACCGGATGCCGGTCCTGCCCTCCTGCGTCCTCCCCTATCCTGCCTTTACTTGATGAACAGCATCTCGCGATACGTCGGAAGCGGCCACAAGCTGTGGGGCATCATCAGCTCGAGGGCGTCGCCCGATTCGCGCAGCTTCTCCATGGCGGGCCGGACGACGTCGCGGAAGTGCTTGGCGTGCTTTTCCGCCGAAGGCCCTTCATGCGCGAGTGCCTGTTCGAGCTTGTCCGTGCGCTGCTTGATCAAATCGACGACCTTGGTGAGCTTGTCGAGCGTCTTCTTACCCTCGACGGACTTGCCCCCGGCCTGCTTGACCGCGGTCACGCTGGCCGCAACCTGCCGCTGGTATTCGAACGCGGCGGGCAGGATGTAGCGGTTGGCCATCAGCACCATCAACTGGCCTTCGATGTTGATGGTCTTGTTGTACTGCTCGACGATGATCTCGTAGCGCGCGTGGAGCTCGCGGCCGGTGAGCACCTTGTACTTCTCGAAGAGGCCGATGACCTCTTTGGAGACGAGGGGCGTGAGCGCATCCACCGTATTCTTGAGGTTGAGCAGCCCGCGCTTGCCGGCTTCCTTCTCCCACTCTTTCGAGTACCCGTTGCCGTTGAAGATGATCCGCTTGTTCTCCTTGATGATCTTTGGCAGCAGTTCCGTGACCGCCTTTTCGATCGTCTTGCCGCCCTTGACCGCCTTCTCGAGCTCGGTCGCGATGTAGTCGAGCGACTCGGTGACGGCGATGTTCAGCGCGATGTTCGGGTACGCGATGCTCTGGTTGGACGACACGGCGCGGAACTCGAACTTGTTGCCGGTGAAGGCGAACGGGCTGGTGCGGTTGCGGTCGCCTGCGTCGCGCGGGAGCTTGGGCAGCACCAGGACGCCGGTGTCGAGCACGCCGCCGCTCTTGGTCGATTTCGCGCCGCCCTTTTCGATCTGCTCGAAGATGTCCGTCAGCATGTCGCCGAGGAACACCGAGAGGATGGCCGGCGGGGCTTCGTTCGCGCCGAGGCGATGGTCGTTGCCCGCGCTCGCGATCGTGGCCCGGAGCAGCCCCTGCCACGTGTTGACCGCGCGCAGCACGGCCGAGCAGAACACGAGGAACTGGAGGTTCTCGTGTGTGTTCGCCCCGGGCCCGAGCAGATTGTGCCCCTTGTCGTCGCTCATCGACCAGTTGAGGTGCTTGCCCGATCCGTTCACGCCGGCGAACGGCTTCTCGTGCATCAGGCAGGCGAGGCCGAACTTCGGCGCCGTGCGCCGCATCGTCTCCATCGTCATCATCTGATGGTCGGTGGCGAGGTTGGCGTTCTCGAAGACCGGAGCGAGTTCGTACTGGCTCGGGGCGACCTCGTTGTGCCGCGTCTTGACCGGCACGCCCAGCTTATAGAGCTCGGCTTCGACTTCCGACATGAACGCCATGACGCGTTCGGGGATGGCTCCGAAATACTGGTCCTCGAGCTCCTGCCCCTTCGGCGGCTTGGCGCCGAACAAGGTGCGGCCGGCGTTGATGAGGTCGGGGCGCGACAGGTAGAAGTACTGATCGATGAGGAAGTATTCCTGCTCGGGGCCGCACGTCGTGACCACCCGCTCGGAGTTCGAGCCGAACAGCTTGAGGACGCGCACGGCCTGCGCCGACAAGGCTTCCATCGAGCGCAGCAGCGGGGTCTTCTTGTCGAGCGTCTCGCCGGTCCAGCTGACGAACGCGGTCGGGATGACCAGCGTCAGGGGGGCGCCGCTGTAGAGCAGCCAGGGCGGGGTCGTCGGATCCCACGCGGTGTAGCCGCGGGCTTCGAAGGTCGAGCGCATGCCCCCTGACGGGAAACTCGAGGCATCGGGCTCGCCCTTGACGAGTTCTTTGCCCGAGAACTCGAGCACCATCTTGCCGTTGCCCGTCGGCCACAGGAACGAGTCGTGCTTTTCCGCCGTGATGCCCGTGAGCGGCTGGAACCAGTGACAGTAGTGGGTGGCGCCGTGCTCGACGGCCCAGTCCTTCATCGCGCCGGCCACCGCGTCGGCAATCGAGGGGTCGAGCGCCTCGCCTTTGGCAATCGTGCGCTGCAGCGCCTGATAGGCCGGCTTGGACAACCGCGCCTGCTGGACCGCGTCGTTGAACACGAGGCTCCCGTAGGCCGCCGTGGTATTCGCGACTGCGCGTGGTGCGGGGGGGGACACCGACCAGTCGCGGATGGCGCTGATCGCTTGGCCGAGAACTCCAGAACTCATGACGTCGCTCCCTTTTAGCTTCTTCGTTAGCGTTGGTTGTCGAGACGTACGGCGAAACTCACCGGAATTACTGCCTGGATGATGGCGCTCGCTCGGTCCGGAATTATCTCCCGGCCGTGCCGCGCGCGCAACGGCAGAGTGAATCTAGCGAATGACAAAAAAGTATCATGGTATTAAATTACATACAAAAAAGTATGTACTTTAGGAAACCCCCTGGATTGCTTACGGGATGAGGCTCATGAAGCCGCAGCTGTCCTTGGGAGTGGGGTAGGTGCTCGACGTCTCCGCGCGGACGATTTCGCCCGCGATGAACGCGTATCCCGCATCGTTGGGGTGGAATCCGTCCGTGGAGTAGTTGGACGACTGGTACATCCGCTGGTCGCACATCAAGTCGATGATGATGGCGCCCTGTGAGGCGAGCGGGTTCACGACCGTTCTCGTCATGCCGACGGCCGCGCGCTGCGCCGCCTGTCGTTCCGCGAGCGATGCACCCGCGAGATACGGCAGGCCTCCCAGGTTGGGCACGTTGAGGATGATGAGGCGGGCCGTGCTCGATCGCCCGCGTATCCCGCTCAGCAGGGTGGCGTAATCCACGCCGAATGCCCGCACCTGGGCGTCGATGTACCCGGCCTGGTCACTGGCGCCCGCGCCGCCGCCGAGCGCGGCCGTGATCGTGTTGACCTCGTTGCCGCCCGCAAAAATTGTGACGAGCGTGGCGTTCTTGCGGACAAACGGCATCTCCTGGGTGATGAAGTTGCCGACAATCGTCCGGCCGTACTGCTGGCCGAGCGCCTGGAAGCCCGGGCTGATGACGCCGGTGGGGATACCCAGGTTGACGATCGAGACGTCGAAGCCCTGCGCCTTGAGCTGCCGGGTGGCGACTTGCGCGTAGCCCGTCCCGCTGGGACAATCCGTAAACGGCGCGCAGACGACGCTCGAGCCGACGCCGGCCGCGTCGCTGGCGCCCACGGCGTCGTACACAATGGCGGAACCGGCGGCCGGGGGGCCGGCCGGGCCGGTCGGGCTGTCAGAGCCGATGCCGAGCTTGTCGCAGGCGGCATGGGCCGCCAGTGCCAGCGCGAGCACGGCGATCCGTGAAATTGGAGAACCGACCGTTCCAGACAGAACGCGGCGACTCGAACGGCGCATGGGCGTCATATCTCTTCATTAGAATGACATGGTCCGGTAGAACCCGTTATGACACTTCTTGATCGCTTCCGCACTCAGCCCCGCCAGAAACATGCCGACCCGCTCGTGCGGTTGGAATTCGTCGAGGAGCTGCCGATGGACGAGCGCGGCCTGCTCGGCGAGATGGCCCGCGAGGATGCGGACGCGCGGGTTCGCCGCGCGGCGGTGGCGAAGCTGCTCGATCCGGCAGCCCTGGCCGGTGTCGCCAGCGGGGACGCGGACCTAGATGTGCGGGAGCAGGCCGTGCGCATGCTGCGCGACATTGCCCTGGACGCCTTCGAAGGCGTTGCCGGCGCGGAGAGTCTCGCGGCGGTCGATGCGTTGTCCGACGCGAAGGCCTTGGTGGCCATCGCGAAGGCGGCGCCGCGCGAGGACGTGGCCATCCGCGCCCTTGGGCGCGTCCGGGACTCGCGTGGGCTCGGTTCGATCGCGCGGCACGCGCAGCTCGAGCCGATTCGCCTGGCGGCCCTCGCCGCGCTCGATGAACAGTCGGAGGTGCTCAGGGTCGCGCTGAACAGCGAGTTCAAAGACACCGCGCTCGCCGCGCTCGAGCGGGTCGCCGACCGCTCGGACCTCGAACAGGTCGTGACGCGCGGAAAGAACAAGAGCGCGGTCAAGCGCGCGCGCGGAATTCTGCGGCAGCAGGACGAGGAGACGGCGCTCGCCGCCGCGGCCGCAGCTGCGGACGCCGCCGAACAACGCGCAGCCGAGCAACATGCCGCCGCGCAGCTCGAGGCCGCGCGGGCCGGGGCACCCGGTCCGGCACCTGTCGCGCCCGAGCCTGCGGCGACCGAGGGCGTGGTCCCCGAGACTGTCGCCCTCGAGACTGTCGCCCCCGACGCTGTGGACCCTGAAGTCGAGGTGCGCCGCGAGGCAGAGGCGGCCGCGGCGGCCCGCCAGCGCGAAGAAGCCGCGAGCCTGGCGCGCCAGCGCGCAGAGGAGCAGGCGGTACGCGACCGCGAGCAGGCCGCGGCGCGCGCAGAGGCCGAGGCTCGCGAGGCGCGGACGCGGGAGGATGCGCTCCACCGGCTCATCACGCTCGCGGCGCGGGTCGAGGTCCTCGCTACGCACGCGGACCTCACCACGAAAGCCGTCGAGCGCGCGCTTCGCGACATCCGCGCGGCCCTTGCGGACCTGCCGCCGCTTCCGTCCCGTCAGGCACAGGACGCGGTCGTCCATCGGCTCAAGCTGGCGCAAAGCGTCCTCGCGCCGAAGCTGCAGGAGATGCTCGAGCTGGCCGACTGGCGCCGCTGGGCGAATCTTGGCGTGCAGGAACAGCTGTGCGTGAAGATGGAAGCGCTCGCGGCGCGGGAGGACCCGGCCGAGATTGCCACCGAGGTGCGCAGCCTGCAGGAGCAGTGGCGCGAGGTAAGCGACGTCCCGCGGCCGCAGGGCGACGCGCTCTGGCGCCGGTTCAAGGCGGCGCACGACGTGGTGTGGCCGCGCTGCGAGGCGCATTTCGCGGCGGAACACGAGGCGCGCGCGGCGAGTCTTGCCGCCAAGATCGCGCTCTGCGAGCGTGCCGAGGCGCTGGCCGATTCGACCCAATGGATTCAGACGGCGGACGAGATCAAGCGCCTGCAGGCTGAATGGCAGGGGCTCGGCGCCGTGCCGCGCGGGCAGGAGAAAGCCATCTGGCAGCGCTTCAGAAGCGCGTGCGATCGATTTTTCACCAGGCGGCAGGCCGACCTCGCGGACCGCAAGCAGGCGTGGGCCGCCAATATGGCCGCGAAGGAAGCGCTCTGCGTCCAGGTGGAGGCGCTCGTCGATTCGACGGACTGGGAGGCCGCGGCGGCGGCCATCAAGCGGCTGCAGGGCGAATGGAAGGCCATCGGGCCGGTAAAGAAGACGCGCTCGGAAGCGATCTGGCAGCGCTTTCGCGGGGCCTGCGATCGGTTCTTTGCGCGTTACGCACAGCGGCACGAGATTGCGCGCGGCGAGCGCGTGGCGGCACGGGAGGCGATCTGCGCGGACCTCGAGGCGCTTGCCGCCTCCCTCGACGGCGCCGCACCGTCAGCGGCAACTTCAGTCGCGGATGCCGCGACGGCAGAGCCGGCGCCCGTGCTTCCGCCGGCCGACCTGCTTGCCACGATCCGTGGGATTCGGTCCAGGTGGCAGCGGGAACTGGATGCGCGCGGCGTGGACCGCGAGCAGGCAGCCGCGCTCGATCAGCGGTTTGGCGCGGCGTTCGCGCGCGTGGCCGTCGCCGCGCCAGCGGTGTTCGCAGGCACCGATCTCGACCCCGACGCCAATCGCAAGCGGATGGATGCCCTGGTGCAGCGGATGGAAGACTTGGCGCGGTCGCTTACGTCACGCGGGCAGGCCGATGCCGCGCTCTCGCCGACCAACCGGCTCGCGGCGATGCTGAAGGAAGCGCTCGCCGCGAACACGATCGGTGGCAAGGGCGACGACGAGGCGCGCGTGCGCGCGTCGCTCGAAGAGGTGCGTCAGGCCCAGGCGAGTTGGACGCGGATTGGGGTTGTGCCACACGACGTCCGGCGTGCGTTGGCGGACCGTTTCCAGCGTGCCTGCCGGCAGATCGAGGACAGGGCAGGACAGGCAGGACAGGCAGGACAGGCAGGACAGGCAGGACAGGCAGGACAGGCAGGAAAGCCAGGACGCGCCCGGGGGGCAGGATAGGTCGGAAGGGACACTCCCTCCCGCCGTTCCCGCCCCACCGGCCCGACTTGCCTCGTGATCAGTTGTTGATCTTGATTAGCTCGATGTCGAACACGAGGAGCCCGTAGGGGGCGCTCTGCCCCTTGTAGGCAAGCTTCTCGGGGATCCAGAAGCGCGTCTTCTCGCCTTCCACCATCAACTGCACGCCCTCGGTCCAGCCCGCGATGACGCCGTCCAGGGGGAACGTGGTGGGCTCGCCGCGCACGACCGAGCTGTCGAACATCTTGCCGTCGGTCGTCCAGCCCGAGTAATGCACCGTGACGGAGCTGCTCGACTTCGGGTGGCGGCCGCCGACCCCGGCGTGCTGTACCTTGTAGGCGAGCCCGCTCGCGGTCACCTTTGCGTCGGCGGGCGCCGCCGCCACGTCGGCGGGCGCGCGGCCCGGCATGTCGAGCAGTTCCACGTCGAACACGAGCACGCCCTTGGGCCGGCCGGGCTGCCCTTTGTACGCGAGGGCTTCCGGGATCCAGAGGCGGCGCTTCTCGCCGACGACCATCAGCTGCACGCCTTCGGTCCAGCCCGGGATGACGCGGTTCAACGGAAACGTACTCGGCTTGCCGCGCGCGACCGAGCTGTCGAACATCTTGCCGTCGGTTGTCCATCCCGTGTAGTGGACGGCCACCATGTCCTCGGCGCGGGGATGCTCCTTGCCGGTTCCGGCCTTGATGACTTTCGAGGCGAGGCCCGACGCGGTCTTCTTGGCGTCGGCGGGTGGGGCGGCGACATCAGCGGGTGCAGGAATCATTTTGGGTGCGGGCGATTGGGCACGTGCGGGGGACGCGGAGCAGGCCGCGGCGACGAGCGCCACGAGGCACAGCCGTGCGGCGCCGAGCGCAGCCGGGTGAACGGATCGCATAGGGTTCCTCTTCCAGTCCTGTGGTGCGGCACCACAGGGACCGACGTGTGCAGCATGCACGGCACGGATTGTACTCGCGGGCAGGTGAATCGTGCATGCGTCGCGGCAGCCGCGGTGGGGCGGCGCCGGGATGCCGCGACGGCGCATGCCGGCCCACTGCTGGGACGGCGCTACCGCCGTCCCGCCGCGAGCTGGTCGAGGGCCCGCTTCAGTGCCTCGAGCTTCTGCCCGGCCTCGCCGAGCTTTCCCTCCGCCGTCAGGCGCTGGTAGTCGGCAAGGTCGCGCGCGGCTTCGGCGATGAGCGCGCCGGTATCCATGCCCGCC
>JBEQUD010000189.1:0-7733 GCA_040349235.1 Acidobacteriota bacterium | reverse complement strand
GGGTCCTATAATTCTGGGGTGCGTTGGCGCAGCTACCTCCTCGCGGGCCTGACCGTCGGGGCCCTCGTGGGCGCCCTCCGTCTCGTGTCAGTAGAGGCGGCAGGGATTGCCGCGCCGCTCCTGTTGCTCGACGTGGTGGTGGTGGCTCGCTTTGCCGGCACGGGGCCCGCGCTCTTTGCCGCGGCACTCGGCGCGGCGTCCTATTCCTACTACTTCCTCCCGCCGGCCGGCTTCGCCATCGCCGACCCGGAGGACTGGATCGAGTTCATCACGTTCATCGTGACCGCGGTGGTCGCCGGGGAGCTCGCGTCGCGCGCCGAGCGCCGGACGGCGGAGGCGCAGGCCGGGCGTCTCGAGATCGAACGCCTGTACCAGGAGCTGCATGCGGCGTTCGATCGCGCCGCCGAGGTCGAGGCCGAACGTCGCAACGAGCAGCTGAAGGCCGCGTTGCTCGAGGCCGTGACACACAATCTGCGGACGCCGCTCACCTCGATCAAGGCGGCGGTGACGGCGCTCATCGGGGCCGGGCAATGGAGCCGGACGGCCGAGATCAGTTCCGAAGGGCGAGGGGAACTGCTGGAGGTCATCGACGAGGAATCGGATCGGTTGAACCGCCTCATCGAGGGGCTCTCGACGAGCGATCGTGTGGATCGCGCCGAGCTGCTCCCCCTGCGCGCCGTGCCGGTCGAGACGATCGTCCGGACAGCGATACACCGGGCGGGGACGGTGACGCGCGCCCATCGGGTCAATCTCGTGCTCGACGCCGGTCTTCCGAGTCTGTCGGTGGACGCCCCGTCGGCCAGCGAGGTCCTCTATATCCTGCTGGACAACGCGAGCAAGTACTCGCCGGCGGGCAGCACTATCGTGATTCGCGCCACCAAGCGCGATGACGAACGGTACGTGCGACTCACCGTGTCCGACGAAGGACCGGGCATCCCGGAAGAACTCTCCGAGCGCGTCTTCGAGAAGTTCTTTCGCGTCCCCGGCCGCGAACCCTACGATCGGCGGCGGGGCGGCGTCGGCCTCGGGCTGCTCATCGCGCGCCGCCTCGTCGAGGCGCAGGGGGGGCGAATTTGGGTGGAGGCCTCGGGCGCGGTCCGGGGCACGACGGTCGCCTTGATGTTGCCCGTCGCGGTCGAGGAGTAAGAGACGGAGCGCGCAACCACGGTGGCCGCGGCCGCCGAGTAGGAGTCGGAGATGATGGCAACGACAACTGACAGATCGCGTGTGCTCGTGGTGGACGACGAGCCCCAGATTACGCGCGTGCTGCGAACGGTCCTGACCAGCCAGGGGTATCAGGTCGAAACGGCCGGGGAAGGCGAGTCGGCCCTGGCCAGTTTCACCGCGGTGCATCCCGAGCTCGTCATCACGGACCTCGTGATGCCGCATATGGATGGCCTCGAGCTGTGCCGCCGCATTCGCGCGGTCTCGACCGTGCCGATCATCGTCTTGTCGGTGAAGGGAGAAGAACGAACGAAAGTGGACGCGCTTGATTCGGGGGCGGACGATTACGTGACCAAACCGTTCGGCATCGACGAACTGCTGGCGCGCGTCCGGGCGGCGCTCAGGCGCGGCGGCGCCGAGCACGAAGGCGGGACGCTCGAAGCCGGCGAATTCCGGATCGACCTGGAGGGCCGCCGCGTACAGGTCCGCGGGCAGGAGATCAGGCTGACCCCCAAGGAGTTCGACCTGTTCGTCTATATGGCCCGCCATCCGAACCGTGTGATCGCCCATCGCACGCTGCTCGAGGCGGTCTGGGGCGAAGCCTCCCAGGAGCAGCCGGAATACCTGCGCGTGTTCATGGGCCAGCTCCGAAAGAAGCTCGAGCCGGACCCGTCGAACCCCCGGTTTCTGGTGACCGAACCGTGGGTGGGCTACCGGTTCAACCCCAACGGATAGTAGGCCAGGCACAATTTCGTGGTGATCCTGGTGTAGGATCCACCACACGTGCTCGGCAGTATCGCAAAGATTCTCCTGGTCGATGACGAGGAGGCGAATCGAGAACTGCTTGCCCGGCTGCTGCGGCTGAGCGGATACGCCATCAGCCACGCGCCGGACGGCGAAGCCGCGTTCGCGGCGATCGCAGCCGATCCGCCCGATGTGATTCTCCTCGACGCGAATCTCCCGGACGTGGACGGCTACACCATTTGCCGGACGCTCAAGTCCAACCTCGTGACGCGGCTCATCCCCGTCGTCCTCTTGACCGCGGTGGACGATCGGCGGCAGCGTATCCAGGGTATTCGAGCCGGCGCCGACGACTTCCTCGGCATGCCGATCGACACCGAGGAGCTCCGCTCGCGCGTGCGCTCGCTCGTCCGGCTCAAGCGCTACACCGACGAGCTGGATTCGGCGGATTCCGTCATCACCAGCCTCGTGCTGACGGTGGAAGCGCGCGACGCGTACACGAAGGGCCACTGCTGGCGCCTGGCCCAATATGCGACCGCTCTCGGGCGCGCCATCGGCCTCGATGCCGAGCAGGTGGGGGCCCTGGAGCGGGGCGGCTATCTGCACGACGTGGGCAAGATCGGCATCCCCGACGCGCTGCTCCTCAAGCCGGGACCCCTCACCGAGGAGGAGTTCGCCTTGATGAAACAGCACACCCTCATCGGCGAACGGCTCTGCGGCCAGATGCGATCGCTCGCGCTCGTGCGTCCCATTGTGCGCCACCATCACGAACGGCGGGACGGGAGCGGGTACCCGGACGGCTTGAGCGGGGATGCCATCCCGCTGCTCGCCGAGATCGTGGCAATTGCCGACACCTTCGATGCCGTGACGACGGACCGGCCGTATCGGAAAGGCCGGCCGGCGGCCGCGGGCTACGAAGAGCTGGCGCTCGAAGCCGCCCGCGAGCGCTGGCGGCCAGAGCTCGTCGAGGCGTTCGTTGCGCTCGGCCGCGCCGACGAGCTCGCCCCAGCCCGGGTCCTCAGCGGGGCGCGGGTCTCTCGGGGGGATGGGCGCTGATGAACGCCGCAACCTGGCGATTCTCCGGAAACAGCCGACCCAGCCGGTGCGCCACCTCGCGGGCCTGGGCACCTTCGCGTTCGCGGACCAGCATCTCCCAGAGGGCGAACTCGGCTTCGACGTGCGCGAAGAATTCGGCGTCGAGCGCGGCCGCCTCCCGGACGCTGGCGAGTGCCTGCTTGCGGTTTCCACCGCCGAGCAGCCAGCGCGTGCCCCACGGCGTCCGCGTCGCGACGATGTAATCGATCCACGCGCGTGCGACGCGGGCGCGGACGTGGCGCGGATGGTCCTCGAGCAACGTGTCGAGGGAATGGCGGGCCTCCCAGTACTCGTTCCAACCCGTGCGGTGGCCGAGCGGTCCAAGCTGCAGCCAGATGTAGTTGAGATCGAGCTTGCCGAGGAAGAACAACGCGACCGGGTCCTTCGGGTTGGCCTCCAGCATGGCCCGCGTACGCGTCTGCCCGCGATGGATGTCGTCGGAGAACGCCGCGAGCAGCTCCGGGCAGCTGGCGCAGGCGTCCCATGCCGCCTTCGCGTTGCCCCGGCCGTCCAGCAGGCCGCGGAGCTGGAAGAGCAGCGCCGAGGTACGCAGTTCGATGTTGGCGAGGTCGTCTGTGTCGGACGCGCGGAGGGCGACTGCCGCGGCGGCCGCTTCCGGGTAGTGGCCGTTGTAGAAGAGGCGCTGCGCATCGGCGAGGGCGTTGCTTTCCGCTGGTGGTGCCGGGTCCTGCCAGGCTGCGCTCTGCCGCTCGGGCATCCGCTCGGCTGCCGGGGCGGGTGTGCCGCCGGCGAGCGCCACGGCGAGGCTGCAGCAGAGGGCGGTCCTTCGCATGGGGATCGAGCGACGCACGAAGCGGGTCCGAGGCGGGAGAGGTCGTCCGGCCGTGGAATCGGACAACAGGATTCTCCAACACTGCGCCCTGGCCCGGCGGCAGGACTGGGGACGAAGGTGGAGCGGGCTACGGGGATCGAACCCGTCTAACTGGCTTGGGAAGCCAGGACATTACCACTATGCTAAGCCCGCACCGACGAGGCCCCAGTATAACGCAGCCGGCGGACACGCCGGCCGCGGCTATCCGCGGATGATCGCGAGCACGTCGTCGCGCTTGGCCGCCATCATCGCCGGCGTCTTCGCTTCGAGGTTGAGCCGCAGCAGGGGTTCGGTGTTCGACGCACGGACGTTGAAATGCCAGTCGGGATACTCGACCGAGAGCCCGTCGAGCTCGTACTGATGGCCGTCGGCGTATTTCGCGGCAATCGCCGCGAGCTTGGCCGGGACCAGGTCCATGCTGGCGACCTTCGTGTTGATCTCGCCCGAGATGAAATACTGCCGGCGCAGCGGTTCGAGCAGCTGGTGCAGGCTCTGGCCTTTCTTCGACATCAGCTCGAGGATGAGCAGCGCGGGGATGAAGCCGTTGTCCGCGTAGAAGTTGTCGCGGAAGTAGTAATGGCCGGTCACTTCGCCGCCGAAGATGGCGTTCGACTCGCGCATCCGGCGCTTGAAGAACGCGTGGCCGACGCGGTTCATCAGCGACGTGCCGCCGTGTTCGGCGACGACGTCCTTCACCGCGTAGCTCGCGCGCAGGTCGTAGATGACCGTCGCCCCCGGGTGCTTGAGCAGGAACGCCTCGGCCAGCAGGGCCGTGATGAAATCGCCGGAGATGAATTCACCCGTGCCGTCGATGAAGAAGCAGCGGTCGGCGTCGCCGTCCCACGCGATGCCGATATCCGCCTTCTCGGCCACGACGCGCTCGACGATGTCGCGTCGGTTCTCCTCGATGAGCGGGTTGGCTTCATGGTTGGGGAAGCGGCCATCGATGTCGAAGCACAGGCGCGTGGTCCGGCACGGCAGTCTGTCGAAGAGCTTGGGCGCGACGAGCCCGCCCATCCCGCTGCCCGCGTCGAGGACGACGTTGAAGGGACGAATCACGCTGGGATCGATGAACGACATGACGTGATCGACGTAGGGGGCCAGCACGTCCTTTGTGGACACGGCGCCCCGCCGCGGCGACGGGGCCGGCAGGCGGTTGTGGACCAGGGCCTCGCGAATGTCCGAGATGCCTTCGTCGCCGCTCAGCGGGAAGGCTTCCTGGCGCACCATCTTCATGCCGTTGTACTGCTTGGGATTATGCGACGCGGTGACCTGGACGCCCCCGTCGAGGCGATCTGTCGCCACGGCGAAGTAGAGCAGGTCCGTCGGAATCATGCCGTAGTCGACGACGTCGGCGCCCTGGGACACCGCGCCTTCGATGAAGGCCGCCGCCAGTGCCGGAGAGGACAGCCGCATGTCGCGCCCGACCGCGATCCGTGAGGCCTTGAGATAGCTCACGAACGCGGCGCCGATGGCGCGCGCCACCTCTTCGTTGATTTCGCCCGGGTAGAGGCCGCGGACGTCGTACGCCTTGAAGATGCCTGGATTGACCTGCATAGATGCCATGGTGGTTAGAGACGGCTGAAATCGGTGACGACGGACTTGTCGCCGAGCACGGTGCCGTTGTCCACAAGCGCATTTCGTCCGATGTGGCACTGGCGGCCGAGGATGGAGTGCCGGACGACGGTGTCCTGGCTGACACGGCTGTTCGGCCAGATGATGGCGTCCTCGACGACCGCGTGCTCCTCGACCCAGCACTGCCGGCCGACGACGGCGTAGGGGCCGAGGCGCGCGCCCGCCTTGACGACCGCGCCGTCATCGACGAAGCACGGGCCTTCGAGCGTCGCGCCGTCCTCGATGCGCGCCGTGGGGGAAATCCACGACGTGGCGCCGCTGCCGCTGAAGCGGGCGGTCGGGTAGCGCCCGTCGAAGATGTCGCGGTGGACCTGCGTGTACTTCTCGGGGGTGCCGATGTCGATCCAGTACCCGCGATCGACGTAGGCGACGAAGGTCTCGCCGCGCTCGACGAGCGACGGGAAGTAGCTGCGCTCGATCGACCACGGCGTGTCCTTGGGGATGCGGTCGAAGGTGTCGGGCTCGAGGATGTAGATGCCCGCGTTGATGGTGTCGCAGGTGATCTCGTCGGGATTGGGCTTTTCGAGGAACCGGCGGACGCTGCCGTCGGCGTGGGTTTCGACCAGGCCATAGGCCGTGGGATTATCGACCGGGGTGAGGACGATCGTGGCCTTGGCCTTGCGCTCGCGGTGCAGGCGGATGACGGCGGCGAGGTCAATCGACGTCAACACGTCGCCGTTGAAGACCACGACGGACTCCTTGACGCCCTCGCTCGCGTAACGGATAGCGCCCCCGGTGCCGAGCGGCGCGGGCTCGACGACGTAGCGGATCGCGATGCCGCTCTCGCTGCCGTCCCCGAAGATTTCCTCGATGCGGCGGGGCTGGTAGTTGAGGCTGAGAATCACCTCGTCGATTTCCGGCACGCGCTTCAGCAGGTCGAGCTGATAGTGGAGAAACGGGCGATCGAAGATCGGGACGATCGGTTTCGGGGTGTGCAGCGTCAGCGGACGAAGCCGCGTGCCCTTGCCCCCCGCGAGCAGAATCGCCTTCATAATAACCACCGATGTTATCATGTGCGGGACGGACGACGGCCATAGGGCACTCATGAATCTACCGAATTCGCTCACCGTCACCCGCATTTTCCTCGTCCCGCTCCTGGTCGTCGTCCTCCTCACGAAGTTCGAAGGCCGCCATATCCTCGGTGTGCCGAAGGAAATCGTCGGGGCCGCCATCTTCGGGCTCGCCTCGCTGACCGACTGGCTGGACGGCTATCTCGCGCGACGGCGCAAACAGGTCACCACATTCGGGCAGCTGGTGGACCCCATCGCCGACAAGCTCTTGATTTCGGCCGCGCTCATCTCGCTCGTTCAGCTCGAGCTGGCTCCGGCCTGGATGGTCTTTCTCATCATCGGCCGCGAGTTCGCGATCACGGGCTTGCGCAGTCTCGCGTATTCGCGCGGGGTGATCATTCCGGCATCCCCGCTCGGCAAGGTCAAGATGGTCGCGGAGGTCGTGGCGATTCTCGCGCTGATTCTGTCGCGCGATCGCACGGGCGGGACGATGGGCGTGCTGTTTGTGCTGGGGCAGGCGGCGTTGTGGGTGGTCGTCGTGGCGGCGCTCGTGTCCGCCGCCGATTACTTCCGCCGCGTCAACGTCATCTTCGGACCACGGGCGGCGAACGTCGCGGTGGGGGACTCCACGCCGGGCCGCAAGGTCGGCTAGGCGCCTTCAGGACGGAGGGGGCTTCAGGACGCGGTGGGCGGCGCGGCCTTCAGCTCGCTAATCCGCTTGCGTGCGGCGGCGAGGTGCTCGCTCTCGTGGAACTCGTCCACGAGCCGTTCGTAGTAGGGGAGCGCCTCCACCTGGCGCTTCTCTTTGAGAAGCGATTCCCCCAGATAGAAGTAGACCGCATCACGGCCCCCGTACGCCGGGTCGTTCTTCAGGAGTTCCTTGAAACGGTCCACGGCCCCGGGATACCACCGCTGGCGGAAGTAGAAATATCCGACTTGGTAGTTGGCGTCGCCCAGGCGATTTCTGGCGATCCGGAGCTGGCCCTGGCACTCGGACATGAACGCGCTCTTGGGGTAGCGGCTGATGAAGATCTCGAATTCCTTGATGGCTTCCTGTGTTTCCGTCTGATCGCGCTGCGGGGCCCGCATCTGACGGAAGTGCGCGACGCCGAGCTTGAGCTGCGCGTAGTCGGCGCGGGGATTCGTCGGGTAGAACGAAAGAAACTCCTTGTATTCGGCGATCGCGAGCACGAGGGCCTCGGAACTTCCCTCGCCGAGATAGGTGTCGGCCACGCCGAGCTTCGAGTCAGGCCGAT
>JBEQUD010000137.1:0-2493 GCA_040349235.1 Acidobacteriota bacterium | reverse complement strand
CAATGACACACGCTGATGCTAGAACGCCCCCATTTGTGAGATGGGTTCTACTTGCCGGGTCGCCTTGGCTGGACGCGGCCCGTGGGCACCGCGGTCCGCGGGTCCTCAGGCCACGGGTGCCTGGGATACCGCCCCCGCAGTTGCCTGCGAACCTCCGGATACGTGTTGGTCCAGAAGCTGTGCAGGTCGCGCGTCAGCTGCACGGGGCGCCCGTTGGGCGCCAGAAGCGCCAGCAGCACCGGCTCGTGTCGGACGCCCACGCGAGGGGTGTACTGGAGCCCGAAGAGCTCCTGAAGCTTCACGGCCGCGGACACGGCACCGTGCTCGTCGTATTCGAGTGGAACGCGCCGCCCGCTCGGCACCATGATGGCGTCGGGTGCGTCGTGCGCGAGGCTGCCCACGATCTGTGGGGAGAGGGCTCTGGCGGGCTTCACGTCGTCGAGCGAGCGGGCCAAGCGCGCCGCGGCGAGGACAAGATCGCCAATGACCACGGCGTGGCCGGCAAATCGCAGCCGCCTGAGCAGCTGGACATCCTCGTCCAGCGGTCCCCGGTCGAGCCAGGCCTTCGCGAGCAGCCCCGCCTGCACCTCACCGTCGGGAGCGGCGGTCCGTTCCGCGAGCACGAGCGCCTCATAACGCTCCAGGATGCTGGCTTTCACCGTGCCACTGGCCGCATCGAACCGGTGTATCCGTTCGAACGACGTAGCCGTCAACCACGCGCGTTCGATACCGCTGGCCAACCGTATTCGGGCTTCGGCGGCGGGCTGACCAGCGGGTGCGCCCGGGCGCACGGGGCCAGGGGCCTGGATGTCCAGTGCCACGAAGAACTCAGCTTGGTGCACGCCGCTCTCGGGGCCGAGCGTTGCACCCACGCCGGACGAAAGCCGGGCGCGCGGAGAGCCTGGCGCGCGCCGCTCGGCCACGCGGTCGGGGTAGCCCGAGAACACGGCCTTCAAAAATGCGGATTCCGCCAATCGAGTGTGCGCGCCATCCGCAGACCGGACGCCCGGACCGCCGGACGATCCGTCGGCGGCGCTGACTCTCCGCGCCTGCCGCTCGATCTCGGCCGCCACCCGCTGCACATGGGTGGGCATCGTCGGCCAGTCGTCGAGCGCCGAGAGCAGGTCGGAGGTCGTCGTGGCGCGCCGCGGCGGCAGGACGTGCCGCTCCGAGAGGAGGGCTGCGGCGCGAGCCATGTCGCGCGCGCCATGCGCCGCGAGCAGCGCGCGCGCCAGGCGCGGGTGCAGGGGAAGCTGTCGCGCTTGCTCGCCGAGCGGGGTCAGCCGCCCGGCCTCGACCAGGCCCAGTCGCACGAGCAACAGCAGGGCGCGTTCGACGGCGTCTTGCTCCGGCGGCTCGAACCACTCGAACGCGCGGGCATCCCAGCCCGCGGCAAGAATATCGAGCACAGGGCCGGACAAGTCGATGCGGTGGATTTCGGCTTCGCGGTGGGCGCGGAGCCGATCGTGCGCATGCCAGAGGCGCCACGCCTGGCCGGGGCCGAGACGCGCGGCGCGGCCCGCGCGCTGATCGGCCGCGTCCGCCGTGATGCGATCGAGATCGAGGCTGTCAATGGCGCGCGCCGCGTCGTAGCGCGCAATCTTCTGAAGGCCCGAGTCCACGACACTGCGGACGCCTGGAACGGTGACGGAGGTCTCCGCGATGTTCGTCGCGACCACGACCCGCCGGCGGCCGCCCGGACGCATGACGGCGTCCTGCGCGGCGGCGTCGAGCGAGCCGTGCAGCGGGAGCACATCCACGGGTGATCCCGACAGCTTCGGCGTCAATTCGTCGATCGCCCGGCGAATCTCGCCGGCGCCGGGAAGAAAACAGAGGACGTCTCCGTCCCCGTCGGCCAGTGCCTGGGCGGCGACATCCGCCACTGTTCGCCCCGGCGCATAACTAATGGACAGGGGATGCGCACGGCCGGGCACGTCGAGAACCGGACAGCCGTCGAGAAACGCCGAGACGGCCGCCGTGTCAAGGGTCGCCGACATGACCACGACGCGCAGGTCGTCGCGGGCACGCCAGGCCTGCCTGCCCAGGGCGATGGCGAGGTCGCTGTGCACGCTGCGCTCGTGGAATTCGTCGAACACGACGGTGCGGAAGTCCGACAGCAGGGGATCCCGCTGGAGCCGGGCGGTGAGCACGCCCTCGGTCACCACGAGCACGCGTGTGTCCGGGGTGAAACGCTGCTCGAAGCGGACCTGCCAGCCGACCTCGCGGCCGAGCGTCCACTGACGTTCGTCGGCGATTCGCGCGGCAATCGCCCGCGCGGCCACGCGCCGTGGCTGCAGTACGACGACCGGACCGTCGGCGGCAAGCGCGGGCGGAATACGGGTCGTCTTTCCCGAGCCCGGCTGTGCGCTCAATACGAGGGCGCGCGCGCGACGGACGTCTCGAGCACGCTTTCGAGAACGGCGTCGATTGGGAGCGGCTGCATCAGGCCCGGACCGCGTCCGGATTCGCGAAGCCGCTGCCGCTACGCGGGAA
>JBEQUD010000133.1:0-7052 GCA_040349235.1 Acidobacteriota bacterium | reverse complement strand
CCCAAATCTTGTAGGTGGCGCGCGGAAGATCGGGCAGCACGTAGCGACCGAGGTCGTCGGTGACGACGATCTTGCGGAACTTGGTCTGCAACTGCGCCTCGGCGATCACCCACACGCCGGCCTCCGGGCCGTTGGCGCTGGTCACGACGCCGCCGATGTCGTCCGGGTCGATGGCCACCGGGCCCGCTGCCTGCCCGGCGGACGCGGCCTGCTGCCGTGCTGCAACCAACAGCGCCGGCGCACCGGCCAGCACCGCCGCGCACACTATCCACCCCAGGCGCCGCACCCATCCGAGGTGTTGCCCCGCTCCCGCGCGTTGCACCAGGCGATTGCTCATGGACTCTCCCGTGACTTGCTTCAAGAACACTTCGCCGGCGACGGCCGGCGGCGCTAGCCTACCTCAGGACCGGCTAACCGCCCACGCCCGTGATTCTCGCGCTCGGAGACGGATTTGTCACGCCAGAACGGCGAGGCAGAAACCGCATACCAGCCCCTGGTTTGGATGGGCTACTATGCGTCCAACCTTCGGATCGATGGACGTCGTCCGCGGAGGTGTTGGGGAGGAACGGATGAAGATCTTCGCTGTGGCATCGTTCGGCCTCGTTCTCTGCGCGCCGACCGTCGCGCGCGCCCAGACGCCGTCGAAATCGGTCTGGATTCAGGATTACACCGCGCCGGAAGTCGTCGCCAAAGTATCCGGCGGCATGACGACGCTGCTCTATGTCGGCGGCGCGACGCACGCAGACGGTCCGGCCGTGGCGGTCGGCAAGCACGTGCGGGTCGCCACCGTCATCGCGCAGCGCATCGCCGAAGAAGTGGGCAACGCGCTGGTCCTGCCCATCAACCCCTACGCCGAACAAATCCAGCAGATGGCGCACACGGCGCCGCAGTCGGGGCCGGTGGTCGGTGGGACGATCCACCTCATGCCGGAAACGCATGCCCTGCTCATGAAAGACGTGGTGAACAGCGCCATCCTCGCGGTGCGCGGGTCCGAAGGCCTGGTCGGCACCGGATTCAAGAACGTGATGCTCATGGGCGACCACACGCAGGGCCAGGACACGATCCGGCGCGTGGCCAGCGACCTCGATCGGGAGTGGAAGCCCAAGGGCGTCCGCGTCTTCTACATCGACGAAGGCAACGCCGGGAAGAACCAGATGGAAGAGTACCTCGACAAGCTGAACCGGAACATCACCAAGGCCCGGATGACGGGCATCGACGACGCCGCCGAGTTGATGGCGGTCGATCCCGATCACAAGTGGCTGCGCGTCGAGAACCTGCCGCCGGCCGAGCGCGACATCATCACGCCACAGGCGGGCAAGCTCTTCCTCGACTTCAAGATCAATTCCGCCGTGCAGCAGATTCGCAAGGCGCTCGCCGAAGGCGCGACGAAGACGCCTTGACCATGGCAGGGGCCGGTGTTAACGTCCAGCCCTCCGTCCCTATCTCGCCTTCCGCCAAGGGAGCTTAACGTGATGCAGTCCAGAACTCGCCGCCCGGTTGGCGCGCTGCTCGGCGCGACCGCGACCATCGTGGCGATTGCCGGTGGCGTTGGCGTCGTCCTCGCGCACGGTCGTCCGCAGCCCGGCGCCGCGGCGCCGGCACGAGCCCAGGCGGCGGGCATGCCCGCCATCGACGCCGACGACATCGGCGGCGGCGTCACGAGCACCGCCGGCGCGGAGGCGGGCGTGTGGGTCATCGCCGAGACGGACGACCTCCAGACCAAGTTCCGCAAGATCGTCGTCACCGACGACCGCGGCCGCTACGTCCTCCCGGACCTGCCGCCCGCGAAGTACAAAATCTGGGTGCGCGGCTACGGCCTGGTGGACTCGAGCCCGGTCGAGTCCACGCCGGGCAACACGCTGCCGTTGACCGCCGTCGTCGCGCCCAATGCCAAGGCCGCTGCGGAGTACTACCCGCCGACCTACTGGTATTCCATGGTCAAGATGCCGGCCAAGGGCGACTTCCCGATGACGCTCCCGGGCAAGGGTTCCTTGCGCGAGCTCGGCACGGGCCGGACGATCAAGCTGCAGGCGGACTGGGTATGGGGCCTCCGCCGCGGCTGCGAGGTCTGCCATCAGATGGGCAGCAAGCCTTCGAGGGAAATCGAACCCGAGCTCCGTCCGTACGCGACCACGAAAGAAGCCTGGGAGAAGAAGCTGATTCTCGGCCAGGGTGGTCGTCAGCTGCATGCCGAGGCGGGCCTCGGGCTCGGCAACCCGCGCGCGGTGGAGATGTGGACCGACTGGCTCGATCGGATCGGCGCGGGCGAACTGCCCGAAGTGCCGCCGCGCCCCAAGGGCGTCGAGCGCAACCTCGTCCTCACACTCTGGGATTTCGGCACGCGCACGGCCTTCCCGCACGACTTGATCAGCACGGCCAAGCGCGACCCCACGCTGATGGCAGCCAAGGGACGCGTCTACATCGTGGACTGGGGCGAAGGCGCGCTCAGCATCGTGGATCCGAACGAGCACTCCGATTCGATGGCGAAGGTGCCCATCCGCAACCCGGAATGGCTGAAGATGCTGCCGAGCGCCGAGCCCGACGTCGATCCCGAAATTCCGTCTCCCTACTGGGGCAAGGAACTCAAGCGCGTGCGGCTGGACAACATGAACGCCGGGCCCGGGATGATGGACCTGAAAGGCCGGACGTGGTTCAACATCCAGACGCGCATCGACGTGCCCAAGTACTGCATGCAGGGGTCGAACAACCGGTTCGCGAAGTATTTCCCGATGCAGCAGGTGACGCTGGAGAAAGTGCGCAACAAGGTCGCCGGGGCCGCCTACTACGACCCCAAGACCGAGAAGTTCACGATCGTTGACACGTGCTTCGGTGCGTCCCACACGGCGTTTGGCTACGACAAGGACGAGACGCTGTACATGTCGGCCCGCGGCGTCCTCGGCGTCGGCTGGATCAATACGCGCATCTGGGACCAGACACACGACGAAGAAAAGTCGCAGGGGTGGTGCCCCGCCGTCATCGACTACAACGGCGACGGCAAGATCACGCAGCCCTGGAACAACGCCGACGAGCCGCCAGACCCCACCTACGATCGCCTGGCGACGACCCACACGGGCTACGTCATCGCGGTCAATCCCGCCGACGGCAGCGTCTGGTACCAGACCACGGACATCACGCCTGGGGACATCGTCCGGGTGGATCTCGGCAAACATCCGCCCGAGACCTGCATCGCCGAGGTCTATCAGCCGCCGTTCAGCGCCGACAACCAGCTGGGTTTTGGTCCCCAGGGGATCGACGTCGATTCGAACGGTATCGTGTGGGTGTCGCTGACCGGCAGCGGTCACCTGGCGAGCTTCGACCGCAGCAAGTGCAAAGTCATGCGCGGCCCGACCGCCACCGGTCAGCATTGCCCGGAAGGCTGGACGCTGTACCAGGTGCCGGGGCCAAAGTTCCGGGGGACGAACATCTCCGCGGACTACGGTTACAACGACTGGGTGGATCAGTTCGGCACGCTCGGCCTGGGGAAGAACCGGCCGATTGTCACCGGCACCGGCTCCGATTCCTTGAGCGTGCTGATGCCCGAAACCAAGGAGTGGGTGTCGCTGCGCGTGCCGTATCCGATGGGCTTCTACACGCGGAGCCTGGACGGCCGCATCGACAACCCGAACACGGGATGGAAAGGACGCGGCCTCTGGTCGGCGGTCACGAGCCGGGCCGTTTGGCACACCGAGGGTGGCTGGGGCACGCGGCCGTACGCGGTGCGCTTCCAGATGCGGCCCGACCCGCTCGCCAAGTAGACGAGCGGGCGGCCCTCCCGCACGGGTCACGCGCCTCGCGCGGATCAGGCGGGCTTCGGCAAGCCGTACAGGACGACCGGATTGTCCACGAGCAGCCGATGCCGCGTGGCCGCGTCTGGCGCCCACTTGCTGATCAAGTCAAACACGACGGCGTCGTCTGGCTTCTCGGTCACGCCGGGGTGCGGCCAGTTGCTGCCCCACACCATCCGTTCGGGCGCGGCTTTCAGGTAGGCCTGGGCGAGCGGGGTCAGCTGATCGTAGGACGTGATCGCGTCCTTGCCGGACGTATCTGATGTCACGGACAGCTTGATCCAGGTCCGCCCCTTGTCGAGCATCCGCCGGAGAACAGTAAAGGACGGATCGTTCGGCCCCGCCGGCTGCGGCACGTGCGCGAAGTGATCGAAGACGACGGGCGTGGGCAGGCGATTCCAGAAGGCCTCGTTCGCCGCGATCTCTTCGGCGGCCAGGCTGACATTGACGTGCCAGCCCAGGTCGTGGACGCGCTTGGCCAACGGTTCGATCATCTCGAACGTCGTGGCCGATTTGGGTCCGGGGTTGCTGAAACGCACGCCGCGAATGCCCCCGCGATCGAGCCGGCGCAGTTCGTCGTCGCTGACCGTGGCGTCCACGACGCCGACGCCGCGCGCAGCGGCGCCGAACTTGGCAATCACGTCCAGGCTCACGTTGTTGTCGGTGCCGTACTGGCTGGGCGTGCACACGACGATCCGCGTCAGGCCCAGCCGCCGCTGGAGCAGACGATAATCGCCGACCTTCGCATTGGGGACGACCGCCCTGCCCTTCGTGGGGAACAGCTCGGCATCGTAGATGTGGAAATGGCAGTCGCACGAATGGTCGGGGGCTTTGAGCTTCGGTGGTTCGGTGCCCGTCGAGTTGGGCACAGCCCCCGCCACCTGACTGGCATCGACGCGGACCATTCCTGAAGCACCGAGAACGGCCGCGCCGGCCCCCTGAAGAAACCTACGCCGTCCGATTCCGCTATCGCTCATCGCTCTCCTCCGTGGCCTCTGCCTCGCGCATGGTATGTCGCTCCCGCGCCGGACACAATGGATTTGGGTTCTGCCCGTATAATGAGCCCGTCCGCGACATCCCGAAACGGTAGATGAGTCATGGTTGACCTGCTCAGTTGGTGCCGATGGATTGAAGGCACCGCGCCCGCCGCACTCCTGCGTGAGTCCACCTGGTTGTTTCCCGCGACCGAAACCGTGCACCTCGTCGGCATCGTCTTCCTGGTCGGATCGACATCCATTCTGGATTTGCGGCTCCTGGGGTGGGCGCTGGCCGGCACCTCCATCTCGAGCCTGACGCGGCGCGTCCTGCCATGGGCCTGGCTCGGCTTCGCGATCCAACTGGTCACGGGCGCTCTCCTCTTCGCGTCCGAGGCCGCCAAGATGTATCCCAACGAGGTGTTCCGCCTCAAGATGCTCATGATCGCGGCCGCGGGGGTCAACGCGATGCTCTTCCACTTGACGACGAATCGACAGGCCGCCCAGTGGGAGCGGAACCGCACCACGCCCCTCGCGGCGAAGATGGCCGGCCTGGCCTCCATCGCGCTGTGGTTCGGCATCGTGATCGCCGGCCGACTCATCCCGTATTTCGACTAGGCGGCGAGCCCCATGGATCACGCGATACGACTGGCCTGTCAGTGGCTGCAGGACACCCCGGTGGGGGCGTTCATGAGCGAGTCCACATGGGCGTTCCCCACCGTGGAGGCGCTGCACATTCTGTGCGGCAATGTGCCCCTGATCGTATCGACCTCCATCCTGAGCGCCCGTCTGACGGGCTGGGGCCTGCGGGAATATCCGGTCTCGACGCTGGTCAAAGCCCTCCTGCCGTGGGCGTGGGGCGCCTTTGTCATCCAGGTGGTCACGGGCGTCCTGCTGTTCTCCACATCCGCGCCCCGCTACGCGGCCACCTACACCTTTACTGTCAAGATGCTGCTGATTCTGCTGGCCGGCCTCAATGCGCTCGTCTTCATGCGAACGACCTATCGCGGGGTGGCGTCGTGGGATACGGCGCCGGTGCCGCCGGCCGGCGCCAGGGCGGCGGGGTATGTGTCCATCCTGCTGTGGTTCAGCGTCCTGGTCATGGGACGTGTCCTGAACACGGCGGTGACGTTGGTGAACCTGGCGCAATGACCGCGGTCGCCACGCGAGTCGTACTGTAAGATTCCCGGTCGGCTGTTCGAGTGAGCCGCCAAGTTCCGCACGTCCAGGGAGGCATGATGAACGCACGCATGAGCAACGTCAGGGCAACAGCCGCGTGGCTGCTGCTGGGGTCCACCGTCCTGGTGATGGGCCGGGTACCGCTGCGCGGGGCCGGGCAGGTCCCGACGGGCCTCAACGCGGCGGACGCCGCCGAGGCAGACCGCCTCCTCAAGGGCACCATCGACATCCACGTACATACGCTTCCCGACAGCGCGGCGCGGTCGGTGGACGGCATCGAAGCCGCGAAGCAGGCCAAGGCCAAGGGCATGCGGGCGATCGTGCTCAAGAACCACTACGATGCGACCGCCGGCCTGGCATACCTCGCGCGCAAAGAAGCACCCGGCATCGAGATCTTCGGCGGCATCGACCTCGACCTCCCCACGGGCGGCATGAACACGTTCGCCGTCGAACACATGACGGAAGTCTCCGGCGGATTCGGGCGCGTCGTCTGGATGTCAACCTTCGACGCGGAGAACATGGCGCGCTACGAGAAGAAGGATCGTCCGGTGGTGCACGTCGCCAAGAACGGCGGGCTCTTGCCAGAAACGAAGGCCGTGATCGCGACGATCGCCAAGCACAAGCTGGTGCTCGCCACGGGCCACGTATCGCCGGCCGAAGGCCTGCTGCTCCTCCGCGAGGGCCATCGTCAGGGCGTCGAGCACATGGTGGTGACCCACCCCTTGAACCTGCCCGTGTTCATGAGCGTCGAGGAGATGCAGGAGGCCGCGAAGATCGAGGGCGTGTTCCTCGAGTTCGTCGGCGGGTCCATGGTGCTCCCCGACGCGAAGAAGATTACGGACAAGGTGGCCGAGACCATCCGCAAGGTCGGCATCGAGCACTCCATCCTGTCATCGGATCTCGGCCAGAAGGCCAATCCGCTGCCGGCGGAAGGCTTCGGGCAGTACCTCCTCGAATTGAAGCGGCGCGGCTTCACCGAGCAGGAGCTCGATACGATGTCGAGGAAGAACCCCGCGCGGCTGCTCGGCCTGCCCGTTCAGTAGGCCCGGGCGCGCGAGAACACACGGGAACACCGCAGGACGACTGCGCGAGGACGGCTCGCCGGGCGCGCTAC
>JBEQUD010000130.1:0-4920 GCA_040349235.1 Acidobacteriota bacterium | reverse complement strand
GGAGCACCTGGAAGCAATCCTCCATGCCGCGGGTCTTCAGTTCTTCGAGCCCGCGCAGGATTTCGCCGACCGTGAGGCCGAACTTCGACCGGTAGCCGCCCGAGGACTGCCAGCGTCCGCCGCCGCGCGCGGCCAGCTTGACGCGCATGCCGATCTTGGGCCGCACGCCCACCTTCTCCGCGTACTCGAGAATCAGGTCCAGTTCCGTATATTTTTCGACCACCGGGATGATGTTGCGGCCGATCTTCTGGGCCAGCATGGCCATCTCGATGAACTCCGCGTCCTTGAAGCCGTTGCAGATGATGGGCGTGTCGTTGTCGGCGAGGGCTGCCACCGCGAGCAGTTCGGGCTTCGAACCGGCCTCCAGCCCGAAGTGGTAGGGCCGCCCGAAGTCGAGGACCTCCTCGACGACCTGCCGCTGCTGGTTCACCTTGATGGGATAGACACAGATGTACTGCCCGCCGTACTCGTGCTGCGCAATCGCGCCCTGGAAGGCTTCGGAGATGTCCTTCAGCCGATGCTGCAGGATGTCGCGGAACCGGATCAGCGTCGGCAGGCTGATGCCGCGCGCCTGCAGATCGTCCACGAGCTGTTTGAGATCGATCGACCGATTCGGGTCCTTGGTCGGGTGCACCTTGACCTGGCCGTTGTCGCCGATGGCGAAGTAGCCTTTGCCCCATCGCGCGATCTCGTACAGCTCGGTGGCGTCGGCGGCGGTCCAGTTCTCGCCCACGTCGTGCGCGGACCGCAGCCGGCTGGTCGGATGATTCATGCCCAACATGATAGCGAAGTTTTGTCGCGCCGTGACGTCGGTGGAGGGAATGTTTTCGAGGGGTGCGAGCGGTGTCTGTTGGCGGGCCCGCCTGCGCGGCTCGCGAGGACCGACGGATTGCCGTCGTGGCCTCGCGAGCGGAGTGCGGGGCGATGCTGTCGCCCTAGACGCGGGACGCGCGGCGCTGCCAGCGGCGCGCGCCCGCGGCGACCAGGCCCACGGCCAGCAGGACGAGCGAGCCCGGCTCGGGAATCGGAGACGCCACGGCGGCGACGTTGGCGAACGGCGCCTGTGCCGAGGCGGTCTGGACGTTCGGCACGCCGAGCGTCGGGGAGTCGATGTTCACGAAGACCAGCGAGTCGCCCAGGCCGGTGGTCGCGATGTTGAAGAGGTTCTTGTCCAGGATCGCGAACGAAAACGCGTCCGGCTGCGGGGTGTCCACGTTCCGCGAGAGGATGACGTCGAAGCTGAAGGAGCTACCCGCGGTGAAGGTCTGGTAGAACTCGTTGAGGAACCCGCTGTCGTTCAACGCGACGACGGAGGACAGATTGCCGGACGCCCCTCCGGTCAGGTTGGCCGGGCCGAGCGGAGCCCCGCCGCCAAAGCCGAAGTTGAAGAGGGTGGCGGTATTGCTCACGCCCCCGCCGCCGTCGTTCAGCTGGAAGTCAATCGCGAACGGGCCCGACGCATTCCCGACGAGGGGCGCCGTGTTGACAGCGACGTGGAACGTGATGGGGGTGGCAGAGGCCAGGGTGCTGACGGCCAGCACGCCGGCGCAGATCGCGGTGGTCAGTGCGGCGCGGAACGACGGTTTCATAGATGACTCCATTTTGCGGATGTGGTGAATCGAACGAACGCTCGGATTGTGCAATTTCGGCCGGCCCGGCAACTGTAACGACGCCACATGACCGCAGCGCGACTGTCGCATAACGGACCTGTAAATGTTCGACGGCCCTACGGTGTGCCGGAGCTGAGGGCCAGCACGCGCGGGGCATACGTGATGGCCGCCAATGTCGGATCGTCGAACTGCAGCACCACGCTCGCCGAGGCGCCCGGGGCCAACGTGCCGCCCGCCGCGAGCACGGTGATATACGGGCTGCCCGTCGGCGTGCTGTTCGCGGTCGTGCCGGTTTTGTTCGCGAGTGCGGCATTGGCGCTGAGGCCATCGAGCGCGACGTAGATGGGCCCGGCGAGCGGCGTGGCGCCGGTGTTGGTGACCGTCACCTGCTGGGTGAATTGGCGGGTTCGCCGGTCGTAGACGAAACCGCCGCGCGTCACCGTTGGTGCGGCTGCGATCGTCAGGCGATAGGCCAGGAACATCGTGTCGTTCGCGTTGACATTGCCCGCGCCCGCGTTGACGGGTAGTCGGCTTGCCGGGTAGCCGTTCGCGAACCCGTCGTAGCTGACAATGGTGCCGTCCGGCCCGCGCATGAGGCCGGAGGACGTCAGGAAGTCGTTGTCGTTGGCGACGAAGAGAAAGTAGTCGTCCGGTCGGCTCGGGTCGTTGGCCGGGACGAGCGACATACCTTCCCACTTCTCGCCCAGGGTCAACTGGGTCACTTGCGTCGGGGCGGTGTCCAGCTGGATGTTGAACTTGCCCAGCTGGGTGCCGTTCAGCATGTTGATGGCTTCCACCCGGCTGAGCGCCGTGATGCCCGCGGCCAGCACCCCTGGCGACGACGTGACTTTGCCGCCCTCGGCGTCGGCGGCGGTCCCGGCGACGTTGGTCGGGTTACCGACGCGCGTGTCCACGAGCAGGATGCTCTTGTAGACCGAGGGGTTCTCGCTGGCGTTGCCGAGGCCGTTCCCGTCGCGCGACAGGACGAGCAGGCGGCTGTTGTCGAGCGCGACGACTTCGCTCTGCGCGGCCGTCTTGTTGACCGCGCCGTTGTTGCCGTTGGCCTTGTAGGTCGGTAGCGTGAGGACGTACTCCGCCACGGGGGCCGCGGGTGTGGCGTTGCTGCTCACGTCGTAGACCAGCAGGCGCGTGTGCAGGCGCGTCTGGTCGTTGCTCGAATCCGAATCCTGGATGGTCGCGCTCTGGAGCAGCGCGAAGAGCGTCGTGCCGTCCGGGCTGAGCGAGACACCTTCTATACCCTGGTTGTTGCGGCGGCCGTTACTCGGGGCGCCGGCGGACCCGAAATTCACGGTGCCGGCGGGGGCGTGCGGCACGATGGCGGCCGGCGGCACGATGGCCCCGACGATCTGTTTGCTCGCGTTGAAGTAGTAGATGTTGGCCGCGTACTCGTCGCCGATGTAGCCGGAGCCGTCGGCCTTGAGCACGAGGGCCTCGGAATCGAGCGGCAGCTTGTTGATCCCCACGTAGGTCGTGTTGCTCGTCGAACTCGGCGATTGCAATCCGGTGTAGGACGTCACGTAGGGCATCGTCTTGCCGAAGATCGTGGCTGTGCCGCCGGCCGGGTCGAGCCCCGTGGTCACCGACAGCGCCCCTCGCGTGGGATCCAGATATGTGAACTTGACGCCGGAGATGCCCGACGTGAAGAGGATCTGGTTCTGCGCCGCGATCTTCTCCGCGAGGCTCGTGCCGCCGACGCCGGTCGGCCCTGTGTACGGCGTGAACACGAAGCTGACCTGCTGGATGCGCGCCGCGAAATCGGCGTAGAAGTTCCCACTGTTGTAGCCGCGGTCGGGGAGGATGTTGAAGGTGCCGCCGTAGCTGCCGTTGCCCAGGTTCGTCCAGTTGGTGACCTGCAGGCTCGAGACCGAGCCGAACGTCTCGCCGAAGGGGTCGGGCAGGGACGCCGAAATCCGTCCGACCCCGACGAGCCCGTGGTTGACCACCACGGTCGTGCCGAGACTGGTGGTTTCGTCGCCCGCCACGTTGGTCGTATGCGGGGTCTTGAACTGGGCGAAACCCTCCCGGGGCGCCGCGGTCAGCGCGAGTGCGGTGAGGGTTCCAACGAACAGGGCTCGAAGCGTCATCAGTGTCTCCTGGGACGGATGCGTCGCCGACGGCGACCGCACTAGCGGTTGTACAGCGCGGCCCTCTCCCCGGATTTAAACTCTTCGTAAATTCTGGTGCTGGAAGCCGTCTGTGGCGGTTCGAGTGCGCGCGTTGTAACGACGACGTAACGGATTGGGCAGCAGGCGAGCTGGCGTGGACTCTTTTCCGCAGGACTACTTACGGAGGACGGCGGCGGCGATGTCGGGGAAGTCCGTGAAGATTCCATCAACACCCAGGTCCGCGAACTGCCGGATCTCCTTTCGGGGATCGCCGCCGTAACTTGGCGAGAGAAAGACGTCCTCGCTGCGCATGGTCCACACGTGCACGAACAGGCGAGTCGCGTGCGCGTCTCGTACGAGCGTCGTGGGAGGGAGGAGCCGGCCGTCCGCGGCAGCCGGCACGACGAGGCGCTTGTTCGGGCCCACCCCGTCCGCGTAGCGTGCGATCTCGTCGAGCCGGCCTGGTCGGGCGTCGGCGCCTTCGTCCAGCAGTTGGACCCGGCGGACTCCAATCAAGGGCCGTAGACGCTCGAGGCTCGACGCCTCGAACGACTGGATGAAGACCGGCGACGCCTTCTCGGTCAGTCCGTGTTTGGTCAGGACGGCGACGAGCGGTTCCTCGAGCGGGAGGCCGATGCCCCGGAAATACGTCGGGTGCTTGGTTTCGGGGTAGACGGCAATCTGCCGGCCGACCTCGCGCCCCCTGCGCTCGGCGAGGCTGACGACCTCGTCGAATGTGGGGACGAGGAACAGGCCGTCGAACTGGTGCGACCGGAACGGCAGCCGCTCGCGCGCGCGCAGCGACTTGATTTCCGCCAGCGTGAAGTCCTCGGTGAACCAGCCGGTCACCGTCTGGCCATCGACAACCTTAGTGGTCTTGCGCGCGGGGAACTTCTCGGCGACATCAGTCGTGCCGCCGATTTCGTTCTCGCGGCGGGCGATGAGGACCCCGTCCTTCGTGCTGACCAGGTCCGGCTCGATGACGTCGGCGCCCATGTCGATGGCCAGCGTGTAGCCTTCGAGCGTGTGCTCGGGGCGGTGGCCGCTCGCGCCGCGGTGTCCGATGATGAGCGGACGGGGGGATGGCGCGACCGCCAACGCCAGCCCCGCGAGTGCGAGGCCCGAGAGGATCTTGATGCCTACCACAGCAGCTTCGCTCCCAGCTGGACCTGCCGCGCGTCGAA
>JBEQUD010000423.1:0-4191 GCA_040349235.1 Acidobacteriota bacterium | reverse complement strand
CGCCGGCGGCGATGAAGGCGGCGACGATCAACGCCGCAGCGACGACGAGTACCGCACGCCCCATCTACAGGAAGCCCCTCAGACGCGAGAACAGAGCAGACGCGGTGGCCGGCCAGCGCGGCCGGCATCGCCGCGCGAGGACCTCGCCGCGCTAGTACTTGAGCACGCTGTGGATGCGGCAGTCCTGCAGGCGGCGACGCCCCTCGAGCGCCTCGAGCTCGATAAGGAAGGTCAGCGCGTGGATGGTGCCGCCCAGTTTCGTCACCAGATCGGCGGTGGCCCGCGCGGTGCCGCCGGTTGCAAGCAGGTCATCGACGATGAGCACCCGCTGCCCCTGGGCGACGGCGTCCTCGTGGATCTCCAGCGAGTCGCTCCCGTACTCGAGATCGTAGGTGCCGCGCACCTTCTTCGACGGCAGCTTGCCAGGTTTCCTCACGGGCACGAAGCCCGAGCCGATCCGGTCGGCGATGGCGGCGCCGAAGATGAACCCGCGGCTCTCGATGCCGACCACGACGTCAATCCCCTGCCCCTTGAACGGGTGGGCCATGCTCTCGACGGCCGACTGGAAGCCCTCGGGTTCCTGCAGGAGCGTGGTGATGTCGTAGAAGAGGATCCCGGCCTTGGGGAAGTCGGGGACGTGGCGAATCTTGGCTTTGAGAGCGTCCGCGTTCGAAGAATCCATAGTGTTGTGTCTGCCCGTCACGTGATGGTGAACCCGCCGTCGCGTCCGGCCGGCGGCGACTCCATCGAGTCGAATCGCTCCACGCGGGCGCCGGAGGGCCCGTGGCGCAGCCGCGCCTCGAACCGGTCCAGGGCGTCACGCTCGCCCTCCGCCCACACCTCCACGCACCCGTCGGATCGGTTCGTCACCCAGCCGACGATGCCCTCGCGCGCAGCCGTGGCCTGGCTGAAATACCGGAAGCCCACGCCCTGCACACGACCGCCGATGACGTAGTGCCGCGCGACACGCACGTGATGGAGTTGGCCGTTATCATACCGCGGCATTGACACACAGCAACCAGGACGATATTTTGGCTGTGCCCAAGTCCTGCGTCACGCTCGAATCCTAGCCCGTCAGCTAACCCCGTCGGTGTCACACGGAAACCATGGTGCCTGCTCCATCTTCGCCGGACCCCGCGCACACGACCAGCCTCAAGCAGATCTTCCTCGGCAAACCGATTCCGTCGAGCCAGGCCCACCACGAGCGGCTGTCGCGGGTCACGGGGCTCGCCGTCCTCTCCTCCGACGCGCTGTCGTCGGTCGCCTACGCCACCGACTTCATCCTGATCACGCTGCTCGTCGCGGGCACGCAGACGGTCGGGTACCTGCTGCCAATCAGCCTCGTCATCGCGGCGCTGTTGGCGGTCGTGGCGTTTTCCTATCAGCAGACGATCCACGCCTACCCGACCGGCGGCGGCGCGTACATCGTCGCCAAGGAAAACATCAGTGCGACCGCCGGGCTGGTCGCGGCCGCCTCGCTGCTCGTGGACTACACGCTGACGGTGTCGGTCAGCATCTCGGCGGGCGTCCTGGCCATCACCTCCGCGTTTCCGAGCACCGACGCCTACCGCGTCGAGATGTGCCTGTTCTTCCTGGCCATCCTGATGCTCGGCAACCTGCGCGGCATCCGCGAATCGGGCCGGATCTTCGCCGTCCCGACCTACTTCTTCGTCGTGTGCATCTTCGGGCTGATTGCCGCCGGCGCCTACCGCTATCTCACTGGGACCCTTGTGCCGCTGAACCTCCCGCCGCCGCCACATACAGGCACGGTCCCGTTGACGACGTTCCTGCTCTTGACCGCCTTCGCCAATGGCTGCACGGCCATGACGGGCGTCGAGGCCGTCTCGAACGGGGTACCGGCCTTTCGCCCACCCGAGTCGAAGAACGCGGCTGCGACGCTCGTCGCCATGGCCATCCTCGCCATCGGCATGTTCCTCGGCATCACGTTCCTGGCCCACCAGTACCTCGTGATGCCGACGGCTGCCGAGTCCGGCATCTCGCAGTTGGGACGGGCCATCTTCGGTGACCGCACGATCCTCTACTACCTGATCCAGGCCGCCACGACGCTCATCCTGGTGCTCGCAGCGAACACCGCCTTCGCCGACTTCCCGCGCCTCGCCTCCATCGTCTCGCGCGACGGCTACCTGCCGCGCCAGTTCATGAACCAGGGGGACCGGCTCGCGTTCTCGAACGGGATCATCGTCCTCTCGACCTTTGCGGCCGTCCTCATCGTCGCCTTCCGGGGCGACACCCAGTCGCTGCTGCCGCTCTACATGATCGGCGTGTTCATCTCGTTCACGCTGTCGCAGGCCGGCATGGTGATCCACTGGCGGCATTCAAAGGAGTCCGGCTGGAAGACCAGCGCCCTCATCAACGGCTTCGGCGCCTGCGTCACGGCCATCGTGCTCGTCATCGTCACGATCACCAAGACGCTCGAGGGGGCCTGGATCGTCCTCCTCCTCATCCCGATCATCGTCACGGTCTTCAAGGTGACGCGGACGCACTACGACCACGTCGCCTCGCAGCTGACCCTGCGGGGCTACACGCCGCAGCAGCGCGTCCACAACACGGTGCTCATCCCGATTGGGGGCATCCAGCGGGCGGTCGTCGAAGCGCTGCGCTACAGCGAGTCGCTCTCGGATGATGTCCGCGCGATCTACGTGGCGACCGACGTCGCCGCGACCGCGCAAATCCGCCGGGATTGGGAGGTCTGGGGTGGGCGGGTCCAACTCGTCGTGCTGGATTCCCCGTTTCGCTCCGTGATGGAACCGCTGCTCGACTACATCAAGCAGGTCGAGCGCGAACGGCCCGAGGACTACGTCACCGTCATTCTTCCGGAGTTCGTTCCGGCTCGCTTCTGGCAGCACCTACTCCACAACCAGAAGGCGCTGCTCATCAAGGGGGCGCTGCTGTTCCGCCCGAACACGGTCGTCACCAGCGTGCCCTTCCACCTCTCCCGCTAGCGCTCGCCTGGCGACGACGAACCGAGTGGGCGGCAGCCGGTCGCGCCAGAGGGCACGGCCGGAGGTCGCCCACATGCCCTCGCGCACGTACACTTTCTCGAGCGGCACGCCGCGTGTGACAAACGCGTCGTAGGCCGGCTCCAGCATGACGCAGTAGAACGGCCCGGCCGTCTCGAAGAAGGCGGCGGCCTCTTCAGGGGCGTCCATCATGACGGTGTGTCGGCCCACGTAGAACCGGAAGGCGGTGTTCCAGCGGTTCAGCTGATACGTGGCCACCCGGGTATCCGGCGCCGCATGTGTGGTGACCCAGGCCGCGACATCGGGCACGACCTTCTTGCCTTCGAGTGCGGGCATCACGAACACCAGGACACCGGCAAACGTGACGGTGAGGGCCCCGAGCGCCGGCCACGGCACTCGCGGCAGCCCTCGCCCCCACCAGGCCGCCGCCGTGACCCACGTGCCACACACGGCAAGCACCGCCGGCACGACAAGGGCCGTGCGCGGCAGGTCCAGTCGCGTGAGCAAGAATGCCCCGCTCAGCAGGCCGAGCAGGAGCAGGAACGGGCCGACCAGGCTGGCGCCGATCCGTGTACCGCGACGGTTGGCGGCCATGGGTGCCAGGCGCAGGTCCGTCCACGCGCGGGCACCCAGTAAGCAGAGCGCGGGGGCGGCGGGAAACACGTAGTGATCGAGCTTGAAGCTGGAACAGGTGAAGAAGCCGACAATCACCGCGCTCCAGATCCACAGCAGCCGTTCGACCGTGTCCAGCCCGCCCGCGCCGTCCGCCCGACCCTGCACCGCGGAGCGCGCGTCGTCGATGGCGCGTCCCACGAGCAGCCCGGTCCAGGGCAGGAGACCCGTCGCCAGGATCTGCACATAGAACAGCGGACCTGGCTGCTTGCCGAAGCGATGACTCGCGTACAAACGGATGTTCTCGTCGAGCACATACCCTTGCACGAACGGCTGGCCAAAGCGCAGGTACATGTACGCAAACCACGGTGCCGACAGGGCCAGGATGACAAGGAGACCGACCACCCACCGCAGCCCGAGCAGCCGCCGGCGGAGATCGGACGACAGCGTAGCGGCGACGGCCATCGTCAAGCCGCACAGGCCGAGGGCCAGCGGCCCCTTGATGAGCACCGCGCCAGCGACGAGCACATACCCCGGATACTGGAGTGCCGCCCGGTCTCGCAGGGCCGCCACCGCCAGCAAACCGACCCCACCAAAC